>CAYRJP010000025.1:10527-18118 GCA_964424425.1 uncultured Bacteroidales bacterium
CGAATTCCTGATGATGAAATGGGAATTTGGAGTTACAAATTTATTGTTACCATGATACCTGTTATCGAAGGTTTTGACGCTTCATTACTTAATAAACCTATCGGTAAAATTATGTATGTCGAAAAAGTAGGTGAATTCGATTACGACGAAGATTATACTTTCAGTATGCTTAAAAAACTTGAAGCATTAATGAAAGAATACGAAAAAGCACGTAAAGTAGAATATAAACGACTTATTGCAAAAGCCGACGAATCATTTAACAATAAAAATTATGATGAAGCAATAGAGTTGTATAATAAAGCAATTGATATTGACCCTTATGAGACTTATCCCGACGATCAAATGTATGCAATTGAAAAAATAATTGCTCAAGATAAAAATATTCAAAAAAATTACGATAAAAATATTGCCGAAGCTGATAAATATTTTAACTCGCAAGATTATGCAAATGCAAAAAAATATTATAACAGAGCTTTAAAATATAAAAAAGAAAAATATCCCAAAAATCAAATTGCTGAAATAGAAAGACTGCTTAATGATAAAGATGCTATGGCTGCTGAACTGGCAGCAAAACAAAAGGCATACGACGATGCTATTGCAGCAGGCGACAGAATGTTTACAGCTAAACAATATAAAGAGGCTTTAAATAAATATACCGGAGCATCAAATTTAAAACCATCGGAACAATATCCTAAAACAAAAATTACCGAAATAAATACCATTCTTGCTCAGTTGGCTAATGCCGAAAAAAATAAAGCCGGAATTGAGCGTGCATATAAAGAAGCTATTGCTTTTGCCGATACCAAATTCACCGACAAAGACTATCTAGGAGCTTTGAACTATTACAAAAAAGCATCACAAATAAAACCTGCCGAAGATTATCCTAAAACTAAAATATCAGAAATAAATAATATTTTAGCAGCAAATAAATCGCTTGACGAAAAATACAACAATTTTATTACTGCTGCCGATAATGCTTTTACCGGTAAAAAATATTCTCAGGCAAAAACATACTACCAACAAGCACTTGGCGTTAAACCAAATGAGGAATATCCAAAATCTAAAATAAAAGAAATTGATATTTTGCTGTTGCAAATAGCTGAAAAACAAAAGAAAGATATCGAAACAAATTATTTGCGTTTAATAGCTACTGCCGACGATCAGTTTAATAAAAAAGATTACACTACCGCTAAATCTACTTACAATCAAGCATTAACAGTAAAAAACAACGAAGAATATCCTAAGCAAAGAATAGCTGAGATAGATAAAATACTTGCCGATATAGCCTCTAAAAAAGATGCTTATAACAAAGCAATAGCAAGAGCAGACAATAACTTTAATATCGAAAAATGGCAAGAGGCAAAGGTAGATTACCAAAAAGCTCTGGAACTATTTCCAAATGAACAATATCCACAAACACGTATTAACGAAATTGAAAATAAATTATTGTCGCTTAAAAATGCCAAAGAACAACAAATCGCCCGAGAAGAAGCATATAGCGATGCAATAGCAAAAGGCGATGCATTATTTATAGAAAAGAAATATCAAGAAGCAAAAAATTCATATTCGCAGGCTTTAGCTGTAAAACCAAAAGAGTCGTATCCAAAAGAAAAAATTGCAGAAATAGATAATTTACTTATAACCGCAAAAGCACTTGATGAACGTTATAATAAAATTATTGCAACAGCTAATGAGTTGTTTATGAACGAAAAATACGAAAATGCAAAAACAACTTATCAAAATGCTTTAAATTTAAAGCCCGACGAAGTGTATCCTAAACAAAAAATCAGTGAGATAAATGCTTTATTGTCGGCACAAAAATCAACTGACGGAAAATATAACAAAGCAATTGCTTCTGCTGATGAATTTTTTAACAATAAAAAGTATTCCGATGCAAAAACAACATATCTGAATGCATCACAATTAAAACCCAATGAACAATATCCAAAACAAAAAATAGCTGAAATAGATAAAATTTTAGAAGAACAAAATTCACTTAACAGACGTTACGACGAAATTATTGCAACAGCCAATAATTTATTTATGGGAGAAAAATATAAAGATGCAAAAACAACTTATCAAAACGCATTACAATTAAAACCCAATGAGCAGTATCCAAAACAAAAAATAAGCGAAATAGATGCCATTCTTTCACAATTAGCTGCACAAAAAGTAAAGCAGCAACAGGCAAAACAACAATACGATAAATTAATAACTTCTGCCGACAATCAATTTGCTTCAAAAAATTATAAACAGGCAAAAACATTATATCAACAAGCATCAACAGTATTACCCGAAGAGGTATATCCCAAACAAAAAATTGTGGAAATTGATGATTTGCTTGCAGGATTAGCAGATAAAGACAAAAAATACAATGAAACTATTACTGTTGCAAATCACAACTTTGACAATAAACAATATACCGAAGCAATTACAAATTATAAAAAAGCATCTGAAATAAAACCAAACGAGCAGTATCCAAAACAACGACTTGCCGAGTCTCAAAGATTGTTAAAACAGATGCAAGATATTGAAGCATCTTACAACAGTTATATAAAATTGGCTGATTTGGCTCTTGCAAACAACAGTTTAGAGTCAGCCAAAAAGAATTATCAAGAGGCTATAAAATTAAAACCTGCCGAGCAATATCCTAAAAATCAATTAGCTCATGTTGAAGGATTACTTGCCGAAAAAGCCAAGAGAGAAGCTGATATGGCAAAAATTAATACTCAATATAAAAATTTAATTACCTCTGCCGATGCTAAATTCAATCAAAAAAATTATCAATCGGCTCGGGCAGACTATTTGCAAGCATCGCAGTTGAAATCAAACGAAATGTATCCAAAACAAAAAATAGCTGAAATAGATGATATTACTCAAGCTATTGCTTCGCAGCAAAAGGCTTATAATCAAAAAATGTCGGAAGCAGCTAATTTGTTTGACAGCAAAAACTTACAAGGAGCTTTATTGGCTTATCAAGATGCTTCTAAAATTAAACCTGACGAATCGTTACCTAAACAAAAAATCACTGAAATTCAGAATATTATTAATGAAAATAATAAAAAGTTAGCTCAATATAAAAATGTTATTAATCAAGCAGATAATCTGTTTGGACAAAAAAAATACAACGAAGCTAAAACTCAATATCAGAAAGCAAGCAGTGTTTTGCCCGAAAAAAATTACCCAAAACAACAAATTGACAAAATTGACGCTTTATTAGCTGATATAGCCAATAAAGAAGCTCAGCGTAAAGCTCAATTACAACAATACAATAATAAAATTGCAGAAGCTGATAAGCTGTTTAATTCAAAAGATTATCAAAACGCAATTTCTGCATACATGGATGCAAAAATGATTAAACCGAATGAAACTTATCCCGACCAACAAGTCGCAAAAATTAATAATATTATAAAACAAAATGCAGCTAAATTGAAAGCTGATTATAACAATGCTATTGCAAAAGGTGATAATTTTAAAAATTCAAAAGATTACACAAATGCATTGCAACAGTATAATATTGCTCTTAATTTGATGCCTAATGATAATATTGCTAAATCAAAAATTGCAGAAGTAAACAGCCTTATCGAAAAAGACAGACTTGAGAAAGCAAAGCAAGAAAAATTGCAAGCAGAATATAAAAAATATGTTTCGCAAGGTGATATCGCATTTAAAAGTAAAGATTATCCCGCAGCCATCGGATTATACAATAAAGCGTTGAGTATTAAACCAAATGAAAGATACCCGACGGATAGAATAGATTTATGTAAACAAAAAATCAAAGAAGCAAAAACACTAGCTGCAGCCGAAGAAGAAAAACGTCGTCAAGCTCAACTTGCAGCATCTAAAAAATCATTCGATAATAAGGAATTTGATTATATAGGAGAAAAACGCGACAGAAAATTCTTAAATGAACTAGCAAAGCAATATCCCGAAGGTGTTACAATTGAACATTACGATAAGAAAAATAAAAAAATTAAACGTGTGATTGTGAATCGTAACGGTATTGCAAAAGAGTATATTGAAGTAAAATATTCATACGGAACATATTATTTCCGTAACGGAAATAATATCTCTCGCTCAATATTCTATTCCGAAACAAAAGAGTAATATTAAATAAACCATTAAATAGAAAAATAATGAATATTAAATTTATAATGGGAAGCATCTTAATGGTGCTTCTTTTTTCTAGTTGTAATATTTCAACAAAAAATGTTAACAACAGCGGTAATTTTAAACCAATGGATTTAAAATATGCAAAAGGTTTTAAAATATCCGAAAGTGATAACAAAATTAAACTTACTGTAGAAAATCCTTGGCAACATGCCAAAAATATACATTTTGAATATTTATTGTCAAAAAACAACGACTCTGTCACAAACAGTATTAAAATTCCTGTAAGTAGAGTAGTTTGTTTATCATCAACACATGTAGCATTTTTAAATAAATTAAACAGGCTGAATACAATAGCAGGAGTTACAAATTCAAAATTCATATACGATTCGATAGTGTCGGAGCGTGTAAAATCAGGCAAAGTAGTTGATGTTGGCAACG
Source organism: uncultured Bacteroidales bacterium (assembly GCA_964424425.1). Classification (GTDB taxonomy): domain Bacteria; phylum Bacteroidota; class Bacteroidia; order Bacteroidales; family SZUA-534; genus GH45. Next base: position 15,079 of record CAYRJP010000025.1, read on the forward strand.
AGCAAGCATTAAATTATGAAGCAATCCTTCACTTAAAACCCGATATTATTTTTGCATACGGAGTTGGAGCTGAGGTGCAATCGGTTTACCAAAAATTTGCCGATTGGAACATACCGGTTGTTATTATTGCCGAATATCTTGAGGCTACGCCTTTGGGAAAAGCAGAGTGGATTAAGTTTTTTTCATGTTTTTTTAATAATTATTTAATAGCCGATTCTGTATTTTCAGTTATCGAAAACGAGTATAATCAATATACATCAAAGGTTAAGCATGTGCAAAAAAAGCCTGTTGTAATGCTTAACTTACCTTGGCGTGGTGTTTGGTATATGCCCGGCGGAAAATCGTTTATGGCTGATTTTATTGCCGATGCCGGCGGAAAATATATTTACAACGCCGACACTTCGCGTGAAAGTATGAGTTTGTCAATAGAGCAAGTAGTTAACGATTGTAAAAATGCCGATATTTGGATAAATGCGGGAATGGCAAATTCTATTGCTGATATTAAAAATACCGATACCCGAATAATAGGTTTACAACCCTTTGTTAACAATCAAGTTTATAACAATAATAATAAAGTAAACTCATCGGGAGGTAATGATTTTTGGGGAAGCGGAGTGGTTTGTCCCCAATTAATATTACGAGATTTAATCAATATTTTTCATCCCGAAATTTTCAATGATACAAATTTTGTATATTACAAAAAATTATATTAATGATATACAGTAATAAATTGTTAAGTGTCAGGAGTTGGCAATCAGGCGACGAGTCGTATTTGGCATTAAATGCAAATAATAAAAATATTTCAGATGCCATGCCGAGCAAATTTCCACATCCTTATACTTACGATGATGCTGTTTATTGGATTAAACATAATAAAAATAAATTACAACAAAATAACTTTGCTGTTATTTACGATAACGAACCTGTCGGGAATATAGGTTTTGCAAAAGGAAAAGTGCAGAATCAGAATACAGGAAATATTACAATATGGATAGGAAAAGAGTACTGGGGAAAAGGAATAGCATTCGAAGTAATAATTTTCTTTGCCGGTTATTGTTTTAATAAGTTTGGAGTAAAAAAACTTTCTGTAAAAACTTCTTTTGACAATAAAAGAGCAATATCACTTTTTAACCGAACAGGATTTAAAAAAGAAAATACCTTTATTAAAGGTAATAATATTTCTGATGAATTAATTTTCAGTTTATCACAAAAGTAGTTATGCGGCGAAATATCATTATAATATCAATATTGTCAATACTGTTATTTCTGTTTTTTATATTCGATTTACTGTTTGGTTCGGTAAAGGTTTCGTATAGCGAGATTATTGATATTTTAATAAACCACAATGCACAAGCAAACCATTATTCCACAATAATAGATTTCAGATTACCGAAAGCAATGGTAGCAATAGTTGCGGGAGCAGCACTAGCAGTAAGCGGATTACAAATGCAAACAATATTTCGCAACCCGTTGGCAGGTCCTTATATTTTAGGAATAAGTTCGGGAGCAGGTTTGGGGGTAGCATTATTAATTATCGGATTTCCCGGAATTGTAACAATAAGCTATGCTGTTATGTTCAGCCAATGGACAATTGCATTTGCCGCTTGGATAGGAGCTGCAGTAGTTCTTACGGTGATAATGCTTGTAAGTATCAGAATACGCGATATAATGACCATACTTATTTTTGGAATGATGTTCGGCAGTGCTGCTTCGGCATTAATATCAATAATGCAATATTTCGGAGCCGATTCATCAGTAAAATCATTTGTAGTATGGACAATGGGAAATCTTGGTGGAGTTACTTACAGCCAACTACAGGTGATGTTGCCTGTTGTGGCAGCAGGTTTATTATTGACTTTTTTGTTGCCCAAAAGTTTAAACGTATTGTTGTTGGGCGAAAATTATGCTCGCACAATGGGATTAAACGTTTTCAGAACCAGATTATTAGTTTTTTTAAGTACAAGTTTATTGGCGGGAACAGTTACCGCATTTTGCGGACCTATCGGTTTTATCGGTATTGCTGTTCCGCACATTGCACGATTATTATTTCGCACGGCAAATCATTTTATCTTAATTCCGGGGTCTGTTTTGCTTGGTATAAATGTTATGCTTGTAAGCGATATTATTTCGCAACTGCCCGGCAGCGGCGAAGTGTTGCCTATAAACTCTATTACAGCATTAATAGGCATTCCCATAGTTATTTGGATAATCTTTCGTAATCAAAAAATATCGTCGATGGTATAAAATATTTTTAAATGTCGGATAATAACTTAAATATAAAAGACTTATCAATAGGCTATCAAACAGGCAAACAAAAAAAACTGCTTGCCAAGAATATTACTGTTGAAGCTAAAAAAGGTGAACTTATAGCTCTTATCGGTTCAAACGGAACAGGTAAAAGCACACTTTTAAGAACATTGTGTCGCTTACAACCTGCTCTGTCGGGTAATATTTTTATTCAAGATAAAAATATTTTACAACTACATGCTAAACAAATTGCTCAAATGGTAAGTCTGGTTTCAACCGAACTTTATCGCACAAGTAAACTTAAAGTTATTGATTTGGTGCAATTGGGTAGATATCCTTACGGAAAAGGGCTTTTTGAGAAATCGCAAAATGATACCGAAATAGTAATGGAAACTCTCACTCAAGTTGGTATGCAAAATTTTGCTCATCGTTTTATTACTGAACTTAGCGACGGAGAATATCAGCGTGTAATGATAGCAAGAGCATTGGCTCAGGATACACCTGTGATGATTCTTGACGAACCTACGGCTTTTCTCGATTTAGCTAATAAATTCTCTATTGTCGAACTTATTTGGAATTTGTGCAAACAGCATAATAAAACAATAATATACTCTACTCACGATATAAACATAGCCTTACAATATGCCGATGTTTTTTGGGTATTCAATAAAGGTAATTTATCATTTGGAGCACCCGAAGATATGCTTATAAACAAAACAATTGAGCATCTTTTTCAAGATAAAGATTTAATTTTCGATATAAATTCTACCCAATTCATAAAAAAAAGAAAATA
>CAYRJP010000026.1:0-8552 GCA_964424425.1 uncultured Bacteroidales bacterium
ATTCCCTGCATATCTTGCAGTGTTTTAATTTTTTGATAGAAATAATATTTATCACCTAATTCTGTTTTCATAAATTTCATCATTACGCCTCCGGTAAGGTCTTTAATCATTTCTTCAAACGGGTCGGCTTGCTTAGGATAGTCAACTATTTTATAATCTTCAAGACCTGCTTTATCAGCTGCAATTTCAATTGCTTTATTAAGTCCACCAAATTCGTCAACTAAATTTATATCTTTTGCATTTACTCCGCTCCAAACTCTTCCTTGTCCTATTTTATCTACATCATCGGTAGTCATATCTCTACCATCGGCAACATGACCGATAAATATTTTATAAAAATTATTTACGTTTGTCTGTATAATTTGTTTTTCTTGTTCGGTCATCGGACGAGTTAAATCAGGCAAGTCGGCAAATTCGTTTGTTTTTATTCCATCGAAAGTCACACCTAATTTTTTATTCATCAATTCCTGAGTATTGAAAAGCAACCCGAAAACACCGATAGAACCTGTTATGGTTGTTTTGTTTGCAACAATAACATCTGCCGGACAAGATATATAATAACCTCCCGAAGCAGCAAGGTCGCCCATTGATACAATTACAGGCTTATCTTTTTTAGCCAAAGTAACTTCACGCCAAATAATATCAGAAGCAAGTCCGCTTCCACCGGGTGAATTTACACGCAAAACAATAGCTTTGATATTTGAATCACATCGTGCTTTTCTGATTGCTTTAGCAATGGTTTCTGAACCTAATGTCCCTTTTTCGCTTTTACCCATTTTTATTTCACCCGAAGCATAAACAACTGCTATCTTTTTTCTTACATCTTTTCCTTTACGTTTTTTATGAGTTTTAACTTTTGAATATTTAGACAGTTTTACCAATCTTAACTTTTCAGGTGATTTAGCTTCTGTTTTTTCTACCAATTCATCAATTACCTCATCGCGATATTTTGCTCCGTCGATAATATTATACTCTACTGCATCATTAATATTTCTAATGGCAAATTCATCTGCTATTTTATTTACTTGTGCAGGAGTTAAATTACGCTGTTCGGCAATTCCCTCAACCATATAATCCCAAATAGACTGAACAAAAGTGCGTGTTTGCTCTTTATTTGCTTCACTCATTTTATCAAGCATAAAAGGCTCTATGGCACTTTTAAATTTTCCGTGACGAAAAATAAGCGGTTCTATACCAAGTTTTTGTAAAGTTCCTTTAAAAAATGCTATTTTTGAATAAAGTCCTTTTATCTCAATGGAACCTACGGGTTCTAAATAAATTTTATTGGATACTGATGCCAAATAATATGCTGTTTGAGAGATATTATCGGAATATGTATAAATAAACTTACCGCTCTGTTTAAAATCAATAAGTGAATTTCTGATTTCTTCTATTGTTGCTATTCCGGCATGAGTATATGACAACTCCATAAATATACCTTTGATCTTATCATCCTCTTTTGCTTTTTTTATGTCTTTAAGAATTTTATTTAACCCGAGTTCGTTGTCGGGTTGAAAGGTTTGAAAATTAAAATTCTCAAACGGATTGTTTGAAGCTCTGTCAACAATAGGTTTGTCAAGTTTAAGATAAAGAATTGAGTTTTCCTTTATCTTCACATCCTTATCGCCTGATGCTGCTGCAATAATTCCTATTATACCGAGAAAAATAAAAGAACTTACAACCGAATATAACAATATTCCCACAACAGTGGCAAGAACATATTTCAAAAAATCTTTCATAATAAATAATTTTAATTTTAAGTTTATTTTAATTATTGACGCTATACAATATAAAAAGTTACATTTCGTATAAATAAATATATAAACGAAACAGTTTTATTTGATTTATAAATTTTTGGAACTACTTATTAATTAATTATAATTTTTAAAGCATATGAAATTACAGAAAATAAGTATCGGTAGAATTATTTTAATAAATTTTATCTTGATGTTTATTGTAGAATCTATTAACGAGGGCAATGGTTTTAGTTGGTTAGCGGAATTAAGTTCAATTTTAGAATTTTTTATTTATTCATTAATCACTTCTTCTGTCTCATTTTTAATCTATCTCGGATTAAGAAAATTCGGTGAAAAAAAAGCGGTATTAATATCCTCACTTATAGGTGTTCCTATTTTAATTATTACTTTTATTATAATTGTTTATTTATTTTATAAACAATAATTCGTTAGATTTTTAGCCACAAATACGCTAATTTATTGATTTACAAATAATTAAAATTGTAATAAAGTTTACACTATTTATCTATTTAACCCAAAGAGATTATTTATGGAACAGGATAGTTAAAATTATAATAAAAACCAAGTCCTACAATATGATGGCGGGGTTTGGTGCCGTCAAAGTTTTTACTGTTGTCAAAAGTAAAACCTGCAATAATTGCAACATTATCGTTAAATCGGCGAGCCAAATTTACGGTATAAGCATTAAGTAAATACTGAGAATTATTTTCTGTTGATTTTATAAAATATGAATTATTAACTATTCGCCATTTTTTATCTTTACCAAAATTATATCGCAAACTATATTCCATTCCATAACCTGAATAAAATTCTCCTAAATTATTTTTCTCATGATTAATAAAATATTCAGGTAAAATACCAAAATGAAAATTCTTAAATTTAAAATCGAATAATACCGTAATTAATTCATCATTTATTTTTGCCTGTAACGAAGTAGGGTTGTCAACTCCGTCGAGAACTTTATTATATGAAGCTCCTATTTTAAAAAAATCAAATCTGTAATACGATGCAAAACCGTAAGAATCAGCAAAAAACTTATTATTATCACTTATATCTCTAAATTGAGACTGAGCTCCGAAATAAAATTTATCGTTTTTAAATTCATATTTAAACACTTGGTCGGCTCTTCCTGTTCCTGATATTCCACCATCGGTTCCCGCATTGTAAACACCTATACCATAGCCTCCGCCAATATACATATCGTCAATATTTCCCGATAAGGTATAATTTACTCCCCATTGTCTGCCTATTGAAATATCTCCGTAAGGTGTTGATACTCCAATAAGTCCTAATCGTATAAAAACTGTTTGCGAAAAATTACTTGCTCCGTTTCCCGGGTCAGGCGAGAATGAAATATAATCATCCCTACGCACAAGATGCAAGCCAAATTCAGTTATCATAAACATTTCATATCTGTCATCTTCTGATATATCCCAATCTCCTTTTATTCCCACACGCGGAATAAAATCAGATATATAAAATCCGTTTTCGCTGACTGATAATACATTTTCAATTGTCCCGTAAGGAATTATTGTTTTTAAAGCTTTGGGTATATCAAATCTAGATTCAACCTTTCCTTGTGCAGAAACATAAATAGAATAAAATAAAACAAGTAATATTACAAGTGCTTTTTTTACCATAATTTTATAATAACTAATATTCAGGTGTTTAACTTAATATTTGTATCGGAAAATTCTCTCTGTTATCGGCGAAACTGATAAATATTGGAATATTCTCTTCCAACATAAACACCTATACATCCGGTTTGCACTTTATCGGCATCTTCAACATGCACTTTAATGGATATTAACTGCGTTTTATTCGGAGTAGCCATCCAATATGGTGATTCTGCCGTTCTACTGTCGTAAACAAGTTCGCGAGTAGTTTTAGTTTCTCGTGTCCATGTTGTATCCTTAATTGTTTCTTCACCTATTTTTATTCGTTCTCCGTTTGTATCATACAAATAAAATCCTTTGGGGTCTTTTTTATAAACAGGAACTGTTTTAGGCTGAACATCTTTCACTACTCTTTTAAACTTTTTACGGGGAACTATTATGCTATAATCTATTTTTCCGAGCTTTTGCTCTCCCACCACAAATATCCTGTAATTTTGTTTTGAATATAAAATCACATTAAGAGTTGCCGTATCACCATTTGACATTTGAACAAATAAAGATTGTCCTCTGTAATCGTATTCAAGCCGCATCTCTTTTGTTGCCAGCTTCTTTTTTGCACATTTTTGAGAAAATACCGAACCGGAAAACAGCAATAGTATTATTACCGTAATAAATTTAATATGTTTTTGATGTATAATATTATTTTCCATTTATTAGCAAAATTACTTTTATTTATCAATAATACTTCTAAAATATTATCAAACAAATATTTTTACTCAAACTTTTACACCTGATTAATATATTTATTTCGCAATAATATAACTTCATTTGAAATATTTACAAATTGTTTTTGAGTAATAATTGTATTTTCATCGTTAAAATATAAATCGTCAAATGTTTGTTGAATATTTTCAAGGTCTTTTATTAAGTCATCATTTATTTTACAACTGTTTTCTTTTAAATAATTAATAAGATTTTCGAGCAACAATTGTTGGTCGGCAATTCGCTCAATAACAGGACTATTTACATCAAGCCCTTTAACCGACTCTACCGACAAATATAATCCTTCAACCCAACCGCCAACCAAAAATAACCCCAACAAATCAGCTTGTCCTTGTTCTTCGAGAAAAGTATTTATTAAATCATATGATTCTGCCGATATTTCAATCAACGAGTCTATATTTGAAAGGTTATTATTCACCCTTGCGGCTATTTGTTCGCCATATCCTTCATACAATCCCATTTCATCAGCCAATCTTTGCGAAGTGTTAAAATAAAATATTGCTTTCTGAAAATCACCAAAAACAGCACAATAAGCAAGGTCTGCCGTATAAATACCAAAATTTAAAGCTCGTGTTTTTTTTGTCATATAATCGGAATATTTTTGTGGATTATGCAACTTATCGGCTAAAAACGGAGATTTTGTTTCTTTCAAAAAAATAAACAACTCCATTGGTGATGGTATTTTATAAGTCTCTCCCGATTTTTGAATATCTATAAAATTATCATATGAAAGAGCCGTATCAGTTTGTTTATCCGACTTTTTATTATCTGAATTACACGAAGTTAAAACAATAATAAAAACACTGATAATCAGGTATTTTATTATTTGTATTTTCATATCCGTAATGTTTTAATACAAACACACACAAAATGTGTTCCGGTTATTTATTTTAAATCATGAGCTTTATGTAAATAAATCAACACATTGCATAACAACTGTTACTTACAACAAAATTAATTTTTTTTTTAAGGTAAACAAATTCAGTCGGAAATATGTTTAGTGAACTTTATTTATGATACTTGTGCAATTCAAAGTTTTCACCGTCGAATACTCCGTAAGAAAAATTATACAACCAATCTCCCAGATTTACAAATCGACTGCTCTCTCCTATTTCCATATTTACCATAACATGGCGATGCCCGAAAACCAGATAGTCGTAATGTTTTTTTTGTAACAACTGTTGCGAATATTTATAAAGAATTTCTTTGTCTTTTCCAAGAAATTGCGGAGCTACCAAACCTTTTGTGTTGCGACTTGAATTTGACCAAGTATGAGCCAGCCACAACGAAAAATTAGGATGCAAACGGCTAAACAGCCATTGCAATACTTTATTGGTAAATATTTTTTTTAAAAATTTATAACTCCAATCGCCGGGACCTAAACCGTCGCCATGTGCAAGGTAAAACTTTTTCCCTAACAACTCTTTCTCAACAGGATTACGATGAAGAATAATATTTATTTCGCTTGGCAAATAGTCAAACACCCAAACATCGTGATTACCCGTAAAAAAATGCACGGGAATACCGGCATCGGTAATTTCGGCTATTTTCCCCAAGAATCTTACAAATCCGCGAGGTGCTACTTTTTTGTATTCATACCAAAAATCGAAAATATCGCCGAGAAGATATATCTCCAAAGCACTATCCTTTATCTCATCGAGCCACTTTACAAAAAGTTTTTCACGCCAACGTGCCTCTTCAATATTGGGATGTCCCAAATGAACATCCGAAGCAAAATATATTTTTTTATTATCCGTTTGTTGCATTTTACTTTTGTGTGGTAAATATCTCCTCTAACTTTTTTTGCAATGTTTCGCCATACAGATTTTGTGCTATTACTTTTCCTTCGGGATTTATCAGAAAATTTGCAGGGATAGCCTTCACACCGTATTGTTTTGCTGTTTTGCTGTTCATATAATTAAGTTCACTCACCTGATATTTCCAGAAAAGTTTATCTTCGTGAATGGTATTTTTCCAATCGGTTTTACTGCGTTCCAACGCTACTTGAAATATTTCAAATCCTTTTCGTCTGTATTGACGATATAATTTCCTTAAATTCGGATTCTCTTTGCGACAAGGACGACACCACGAACCCCAAAAGTCAACAAGCACATATTTTCCTTTAAGCGACGACAATTTAAGGGTATCACCGTAAATATTCGGAAGTGCTATTTCGGGAGCTAATCGTCCCAAAATTGATTGTGCCCGCATTGCCGAATCTCTTTTTAAATCCATTCGTGCTCTGCTTACATAAGCATTCATCATTTTTACTACCTCAATAGTATCAAAACGATTAGCCAGTGCAGTATCAACCATTTCAAAATATTTAAAATCATCTTTTGCAGTAAACAAATGCCTGTATGGACCTATTTTTTGACTCAATGCAATATATGCCGCAAAAGTAGAAGAATTGTCCTCTATAAACTTTTGTAAAAATGCTTTTTCGTCATTATAAACCGAATCGCTGATTTGCTTTAATCTTACAATAATGGAATCGAGTTTCGGATTTAACTGATTTTTCATATAAAACTTACCCAATGTATCAATTATTTGCACCGATTTACGATGTCGTTTTATTATTCGGCTTACAAGCTCCGATTCGGGCGAACCCGTAACTTTATACGAACCGGTTAAATTATAATAACTTGCCGTAAGAATTATTGTTTCGTTCGGAAGCGGTGTCACACGCAAATAATCGGAATTTTTAAAATACATAATATAATCACCCGGCTGTGTAGTTTGCTTTTCGAAAGTAAATTTTCCGCCTAAATCAAGCTGAATACTGTCGGGAGCAAATCCGGGTTCAGTCATGTCCATTATTTTTATGTATTTATCGGCTCCTCCCTTTATTTTTCCGTGAATAGTGAATTTAGTTGGCTCTTGTTTACATGCCGACAATATTGCAAATATTGCAATTAATATATATACAAATTTTAATGATAAAATATTTTTTCTTTTTCTCATTGTTTATTACCCTTTTGTTTAAAACTTAGTAACTGAATTAATATTATTCTATCAACCCGAATTTTCTTTTAATAAAAAAGATTTACATCAAACTCACGTTATAAAAAACCTACGGCTAAATTAATGATGTTTTTGTTTATTTCAATAAATTGATATAAAATCTTAATATCGCATATTTTTTCAACACAAATTTTATTTTAAGTTTACAAAAAACCTATTTTTACATAAATTTTTAATTTATGATAATAAATAAATTCGGCGGAGCATCAATAAAAAATGCCGCTGCCATAAAGCAAATGTTTGAAATATGCCGCAACAATATTAAAACGGGAATTGTTGTTGTATCGGCAATGGGAAAAACCACTAACCTATTGGAACACATTACTTTAAGTTATTTTAAAAAAGAACCTTTTGCCGAATTACTTAATAAATTTATATTGTATCACAACAATATTATTGATGAGCTGTTTTCTGCCAAAAACGATGTGAAGACTAAATTCAATGATATTATCAACTCATTGTCAAATAAATTAAACAAGCCTGCATCAGGCGATTACGATTTTGAATACGACAGTATTGTGCCTTTCGGCGAAATGGTTTCGTCTCTTATTGTTTCGGAATATCTAAATAGCAACAATCTAACCAATACTTTAATTGATATTACAAACATAATTAAAACCGACTCAAACTATCGCGATGCAAAAGTAAATACCGAACTGTCAACAGCAAATGTAAAATCAATATTTACCGACATAACCTCTAAACTATATATAACACAAGGGTTTATAAGTTCTGACAATAACGGCAATTTTACAACTCTCGGACGCGAAGGCTCTGATTTTACAGCAGCTATTTTAGCAAATATGCTGAATGCCGAAAAAGTTGTTGTATGGAAAGATGTGCCCGGAATAATGTGTGCCGACCCGCAATGGCTGCCTGATGCTCCAAAAATTGAACAATTGTCGTATCTTGATGCTGTAGAATTGGCATTTTACGGAGCAAAAGTTATACATCCGAAAACCATAAAACCGTTGCAAAACAAAAATATTCCGTTGCAAGTTAGATCTTTTATCAATACCGCCGACAACGGAACTTTGATTAATAATTTTAATAATTTAAGGTTGTCTCCTGTCTATATAAAGAAAGACAATCAGGTGCTCATATCAATCAAACCGTTTGATTACTCTTTTATTATTGAAGAAAATTTAAGCCATATTTTCGGTATTCTTGCCAAAAACAAAATTAAAGTTAACCTGATGCAAAACAGTGCGGTAAGTTTTACTATTGTAGTTGATTATGAATTGTATCGCATAAAAAATGTTATTAAAGAGCTGAAAGAGCATTACAACGCGAAATATAATGACCACCTGCAACTAATTACCATAAGGCATTTTAAACAAGGTGCCGAAGATATTGTTTTAAAAAACAAATC
>CAYRJP010000026.1:8652-15088 GCA_964424425.1 uncultured Bacteroidales bacterium
TTGTTCTATTCTTATTTTTGCCAAAGCAGAAAAAACATCGTAAACCCGCTTGCGAGCTCCTTTATCAAAATAATCCCATTTAACAGGCTTCTCTCCTGTTCTTCCGTTATAATCAATAGAATAGTCGTAACCAAGTTCTTCAAACTGCCAAATCATTTTAGGACCTGGGACTGTATAAAAAAATGTTGCCGCCAATTCTACTCTTTTAAGTGCTGTATAAAAATCTTTTATACTATAATCACCCGAAGAATTACCCCACTGTTTGTTTTTATACATCATGCGTTCTTCGTCGTGACTTTCCATATATCCCACTACTTTCGGATTATTCCAACTCCTTTTTTTATAATTAATCCACGAAAAATCGGAATTAGAAAGCCACCCCATTGCCGCTTCAAGATAATTATAATTCATATTTCCCCATAAAAGAATCCCGTAATTGGCAAGTTCTTTTTCTTCGCTGTTCTCTGCCAAATGTTCAAAAATTACATAAGCATTTTGCTTACGGGTTTTTATTGCATCGGTCATTCTTTCCAATATTCTTATTCTGTCGGCATCGTAAGCACTTCCCCAATCGTTTATCCCATAAACAGTATTTGAAAAGCCTTTTGTAAAATCAAAACGAAATCCATCAACATTGTAAACAGACATCCAATAGGAGTTAATGCTATCAACAAGTTCTTGTGTATAAACACTTTCGTGATTAAAATCATACCCCCATTGAGCATCGGGATTTTGAAAATTACTTTTTACATTATACCAAAAATTAAGCGATGAAGGACGGTTATTTTGACTGTCCCAATATAATCTTACAAACGGCGATTGTCCGAAAGAATGGTTTAATACCATGTCAATAACTACGGCAATACCTCTTTTGTGAGCTTCGTCAACAAGATATTTTAATCCGTTTTTTGGTCCGTAATATTTATCGGGAGCAAAATAAAATGACGGATTGTATCCCCAACTTGAATTTCCTTCAAACTCATTAACCGGCATCAATTCCAAAACATTAACACCAAGATTTTTAAGATAATCAAGAGTATCGGCAACTGTTTTGTAGGTATGCGTAGCCACAAAATCGCGAATAAGCATCTCATAAATAACCATATCGGTTTCCTTTGGCGGGTTAAAGTTTGTTACTTGCCAATTATACGGTTGCTGTGCAGTTTGAAACACCGAAACTATCTCTGTTGTTTTACCTTCGGGATAAGGTTTCAGGTTCGGATAAGTTTCATTCTTTATATATTTATCATTCCAAGGGTCTAATACTTTATCGGTATAAGGGTCGGCAATTTTCAATGTTCCGTCAACAAGATATTGAAAAGCATACTCTTTACCTGCTTCCAGATTATTAATGGTAAGCCAGTAAGTGCGTTCGTCGGGTGTACGATTCATAATGTAATTTTGCCCCACAAGCCAATTGTTAAAATCTCCGATTACAAACACATGTTTTTTATATGGAGCAAACAAGCAAAGTGTTACAGTATTATCATCAATATAGTTAATGCCTTTTTTTATGCCTTGTGGCAAATCGGCAGTTGGAACCGACGAAAAAACATAAACCCAAGCACTATCGACAACAGTTGTATTTCCGTCGCCGGCAACAGCTTTTATTGTATAATTACCGCTTGAAGAAGGAGTCCAATTATATGAAATTTCGTTTTCGGAAGTTTCGGTAATTTTAGTATCATTAATATAAAGTGTAGTCGTTGTAGCACTTGTTGAAGATATATTTATTGCAACTTCTTTGTTTACTTCAAGTATAGAATTGTTATCGGGAGTATTTACTCTTACGTTTAAACCTTCGTCAAAAACATCATAGAAAATATCGCCACCGTTTACATCGCGTCCTGTTACCGAACCATCGTCATTTCTAAAAACAAAAGCAAGTTTTAACACTTTTTCATTTTCAGGAACTCCGTAAAAATCAATAATATCGGGAGATATGGTAAATTTATAAAAGTTATCATCTACTTTAACAAGTTTGTTTTTATCTGTGTTTTCAGTCCATTCGGTAATTACATATTTCCAATCGGAAGCCGAAGATGATTTATCGGTTATCAATCCCGTATGAGCATAGATATCGCCAGTATAGTTTTTTAATCCTGCATCGCCTTGGTCGGCATGAAAATATATTGTAATTTCATCGTTTACGGTAGGAAATTCGGGCGATGATGTTATTACTTGTGATAAAGAGGGATACAGTGTAACTGTGAATAAGATAAGATAAGATAATAATAGTTTCATGTTTTTGATATTTTACGAGTTTTATGATGCTTTGTTGATTATAAATGCCTATAATTTTTTAATATATATGTTTAATGGTTCTTGTCAGAATAACTACTTATTAAATATTGTTATGATAAATAATAAAGAAACCTGATAAATAAATGATTTATTAGAGTCTTAAATCCACAACTGAAATAACTTAACAACCAATAGTCATGGCGTAAATCTTATTTAAAATTAACTTGTTAATTATTATCAAACATCTTTAAATCAACAACTCACACCGTGCCCCCGAAAATACGGGACAAGCTTTGCAGATTTGAGGTAGAATAAAAAGTTATACCTATTTTAAAAAAGTGATAAGATAAAACTGTCTGAAAGAAAATCTTTCAGACAGTTTTGAAAAATATATGTTAAATAAAGGTTAATTACTTACTTCCCTGATGCTGTGTTAACAGTTAATGTATAAGTTTCGGTAGTAGCCTCAATAACCAAAGTGAAATCATAAGTTCCTTCTCCGTTGGGGACAAAATTACCATCATCATTAGTAGTAAAATTATTTGCTGCATCTCCTGCCATTGTAACCTGAGGATAACCAATTACAACACCGTTCCAATCTTGACCTTCACGTATTTTAAAAGAACCATCATTTGCATTTGTTACTTTAATACCTGTCCAATTCCATGTATAAGTAGTATTGTTTACATCAGGTTTTTTATTTTCAATAGTTACATCCCAACCAAGAACAGTATCAGCTGCAATAATGCCCGCTCCTACAAAACCAAGTTCTGTATTTGAATAATCTTTAGCATCTAAGTCTCCTGTTTTCTCAAGAGTTGCCACATAAGATTTACCAAGCTCCCAAGTCATGGTAATAGTATATTTTCCTTTTACCGAATTATTAATATTAGCTCCACCGGGAACTAAATCATCAAGTGCTTTTCCAAAGTTAGTATTTACTTTAATACCTTTATTTCCTCCACCTAAATCATAGTCGGCATCAAGAATAATTTTCCATCCGTTTGAATAGCGAAATTTATAATCACCGATAGACAAAGGAACATCTGTTTTTTCAAAAGTCATTTTGTTTAAATCAAAATCAGCAGATAATTGTGTTGACTCTCCCCATCCACCGGGAGTAGCAGCACCAATAACACCCCAAACAACAGGAGCAACAACTACTTTTTTAAGTTCTTTATCAATTACTACATGATAAAGTCCATTTTCAGGAACTGTAAATTTATCAGCAGTTTCAGCATAACTTCCTCTCCAAAAATCAACTTTCGGCTCATCATTGTCACGAGCATCTTCACCTACTACGGCAAAGTCACTTCCGGGTCCGTAAGTTTTTGTTTTAGAACCTGTAACTTCAACAATATTGAAACCTTCATCTCCTTTTTTTATTGCTACGTAAATTTCAAGTAATTCGGTTCTGTCTTCTTGTGTAACCTCGTTACGAGTTACTTTCATCATACCTTTTGAATTAAGGTTAGTTAAAGCGGTAGCCGCTCCTTTAAGATAAAATCCATCCTCTACCTGAGGAACATCGGGATTGGTGTTACCATTATCATTATTATCGTCATCGTCGCATGCTGTAAATGCTAATAAAGCAACGATTAACAACCATGAAAATTTTAAAAGATTCTTTTTCATAATAATTTAAATTTAAGTTTAAAAATTTATTTTCTGTTTTTTGGTTTATCCAAAAATATTTTTATTTCACAGGGTCTTCAAGCAAATTAGGATTAACATCGGTAGCCCATTTCGGAATTGGGAATATTGTTCTGGGTATTCCGTTATAATCTTGGTCTGCGGGTTTTTCCCACCATGCTTTTTCAAATTTACCGAAACGAATTAAATCTTGACGGCGATGTCCTTCGGCAAACATTTCACGACCTCTTTCGGCAAGCAAACTGTCAAGAGTTGTTCCCGACCAATCAGAAACTCCGGCACGCTCACGTATTGGGTTTACCCATGTATCGCCACTTCTGCCCTGACGTATTTCTACTTCTGCCTTCATTAAATAAAAATCCGTCAGACGAAACAAAGGAAAATCGTTGCTTAAATTTTCTTTTGCTCCCATCTTAATTTCATACTTTGCAATTCTTGCACCTGAACATCTAATCTCTTCAGGAGTATAACTTGCATCCATTCTTAATGCGGGAATATGCGGATTAAGGCTTAACACCTCACCTGTTACCGATTCAATTATCTCTTGTCCTTTGCTATCATATTGTGTTCCATACAAAAACCATTCCTTTTTTCTAAGGTCACCATTTTCATAACTATTAAAATGATTTTCAACAACAGCACATCCGTTCCAAGGACCAACAGGCATATTAAAAGTAAGATTCGACTGATAATGCAAAGTTCTCATATGTAATCTAAACCCCTGAAAATTATCCTCATCGTAAGGAATTGAGAATATTATCTCAGGCGACCCCTCATTATTAGTAACAAAAGCTCCGCCAATAGAAGTTTCAAGGCTGTAAGGTCCTGCAAGCACACTATCAATATATTGTCCTGCTTTTTCCCATTGAGAAGTTCCTGTGTAAACTTCGGCATTCAAATACAATTTTGCCAAAAGAGAAAATGCCATATAGCGTGTAGCCATATATTTATTATCAATGGCTTTCAGGTAAGGATAGTTATTTTCAAGCGAAGTTGTAATACTGTCGAAAACAGCTGCACGGGTAATTTTGTAAGGTTGTTCGGGCACACCTACAGCTGTAGTAAGATAAGGCACATCACCGTAATTATCCATAAGAAGATAATAGTAAAATGCTCTCATTGTCTCTATCTCCTTAATTTTAGCATTAATTTCGGGCGTTTCGGGCAGCATTTTCATCATATCTATAATTTGATTGCTACGGGTAATACCTTGCCAATAAGCGTCCCACATGCGATTTACGCCCTCAACATCATCTGTCCAAGTATGTTGATACATTACTCTCCATTTTCCGCCATCGTCCCAATCGGCATCGCGGGTAGGAAAAACTATTTCGTCGGAAGACACCTCTTGTGCCCAAAACCACCAGCCGCCATCGTCAGCCAAAGGTTTTAATTTTGCGTAAGCATCAACACCCATGCTTGCAATTTGAGCTTCGTTTTCGGGATATTTATCCGCCGGTATTTTATCGTATAACTCCTCATCGAGGTTAGTACATCCGGCAAATCCCAAAACTGCTGAAACTATTGATATATATATTATTTTTTTCATTTTATTTTATTTTGTAATTATGTTGATTTACAATTAAAAAGTAGCATTTATTCCGAATGTAAATGTTCTTGTTTTAGGATAAACATTATATTGGTCGATACCAAATGCAAGTCCGTCCATTGTAGTTTCAGGGTCAACACCTGAATAACCTGTTATTGTAAACAAGTTGTTTGATGCAAAATATATTTTAAGATTTTTAATAGATTTAATATTAGTGGTATTAAAAGTATATCCCAGTGAAAGATAATCTAACCTTAAAAATGAAGCATCTTCAACATAAATATCAGCAATTGCCGCACTGCTTGTTCTACCTTTTTCATACCAATCGATAGCTTCGGGCATAGCATTTAAGCTGGGCAATAATCCCGGATAATCAAAAAACATTCTTGTTGCATTATACACATCGTTTCCTATCATTGAACGGAAAGAGAAATCTAAATGCCAATTATTATAAAAAGTAAGAGAGTTTGACCAACCAAGTTCAACATCAGGTAGCGGTGAACCAACTATTTGACGCTTTGCAGCCGATAATTCACGAGTAATACCACCAGTCTGCGATTCGTAAAGAAATACACCGTCATCGGACAATTTTACATATACAGGCAGATAAAAAGCACCTAATTCTTCGCCCTCAATGTTTCCTGTAACATAGTTAAGGTCTCCGATAAGTCCGCGTCCCGACAAATAACCGTCACGTCTTACTTCACCTTCCACAAAATCACCAAGGTCGTTAATTATTGTTTTATTATGCGAAACATTCAACGATGTTTTCCATTTAAAATTAGGATTATCAATTGCATGATATTGAACGTAAAGTTCTACTCCCGAGTTTTTCATACTTCCTGAGTTGGCAAAAGTTGTTTGAGCCAAATTAGGAGGAACGGGAACTTGATATTGACCTAATAAATCATCAGTCATTTTAGTATAAACTTCTACTGTTCCACTTATTTTACTGTTGATAAAAGCAAAATCAACACCAAAGTTCAATTC
>CAYRJP010000026.1:15188-16546 GCA_964424425.1 uncultured Bacteroidales bacterium
AACCAACCCCATTTGTTATTTTCTCCGAATTTTGAAGAACCGTCGCGGCGTAATGATGCAGTTACATAATATTTACCGTTGTAATTATATTGTGCTCTTCCGAAAAATCCTGCCAAAGTCCATTGTCCTGCCCAAGAACCGATACTCTGAGGTGTAATATCTATAAACGAACCAAGATTATTATATTTCATAAAATCTGACTGAGGATTTTCAGCTTGTGCATAAAATCCTTCCCAATAGCTTTCTTGCCAAGAGTAACCAACCATTGCATTGATATTATGAACAGTGTTAAATGTTTTAATATAAGTTCCTGTAACATCTATCATTTTTTGTTGATTATTTTGATACTCTTTCTTTCCAAATCCGTTGTCGGCAGTAGCATAAATTCCCTTTGGTCTAAAATATGAGCTTACATGGTCATTTCTGATATAACTAACATTTACCGAACCTGTCAATCCTTCAATAATTTCAAGGTCGGCTCTGAAATTTCCCAAAAATCTTTTTGCATCTCTAATATTATCAATTTCATTAATTACAGCAATAGGATTTTCGTAATTAAAAGCTCTGATTGTTTTATAATAATCTCCGTTTGCATCATATACAGGGTCGGTTGGGTTACGCTGATAAGCCTGATAAATAATATCATCTTTATTAAAACTATTGTAATTTTCATAATCATTTTGCTCAAACGTCCCTTGCATTGTTCCCGACAATGTTAATCTGTTGTCAAACGCTTTATGCGAAAGGTTTACTTTTGCAATATCTCTCTTTTTTTCGGTTCCTCTCATTACTCCACCCCAATCGGAATGAGTAAGAGAAGCATAGTAAGCACTTTTATCGTTACCACCCGAAAAATTCAAATTGTAAGTTTGAGTAAGCCCTGTTCTAAATATTTCATCTTGCCAATCGGTACTTGCACCTCCGTCGGTTAAATTTAAACCTTTGTCGGCAGAAAACTGACGTAACTCTTCGGCAGAAAGTAAATCAAGTTTATTTGCCACTTGGTCGGCAGACACTTTTACATTAAATGAAATTTGACGATTGTCTTTGCCTCCTTTTTTTGTGGTAATAATAATAACACCGTTAGAACCGCGAGAACCGTAAATAGCAGTAGAAGCAGCATCTTTAAGAATATTGTAACTCTCTATATCTTCGGGAGCAACTGTTGTGGGGTCGGCACCTTGTACTCCATCGATAATATAAAGCGGCTGAGTGTTTGAGTCAAACCCCGATGCACCGCGAATTTTCACACTAAATCCGGAGTTAGGGTCGCCTCCTTTTTTAGTAATCATTACACCTGCACTTTTACCCTGAATGGCTTGCAACGGGTCGGTAATTACTCCTCCGTTCATTTCGTC
>CAYRJP010000026.1:16646-18037 GCA_964424425.1 uncultured Bacteroidales bacterium
ACAAAAACAGTAAATAACAGAGAAAGTATTTTTTTTATCATATCAGATTAATTTTAAACTTTAATTAAAAATTAAATTTTCCTTTCTTTATTATGATGTATTTTAGAATTAACGCTATACAAATTTAGATAACTATTAGCTTAAAGTAAACAGATGAATCCTATCAATGTTTCTGCAAACGTTTTCGCAACCGTTTGTTGTTGCTGTAAAACATGTTTTTAATATTGATTTTATACAAAAAATATTTAATAACCTCTGTTTAATTACCAAAAAGCGATAAAATTGTTATACAATGGAAAATCATACCGGTTTTTTATTGCATAGTTTGGGTTAAATGTTAAATTTGTTATTAATAAAAATCATTTAAATGGATAAAAAAGGACAAATCACAATTAAAGATATAGCAAAAGAATTAGGTATTTCTCCTTCTACTGTTTCCAGAGCTTTAAAGAACCACCCCGACATTAGTCAAAAAACAAAAAATGCAGTTCACGAGCTTGCAAATAAGTATCACTATAAACCCAATACAGTTGCTTTATCATTGCGTAGCAGTAAAACTCATATGATAGGCGTTGTGATTCCAAATATTGTTCACTTCTTTTTTTCATCGGTAATAAGCGGTATTGAGCATGTTTGTAACGATGCAGGTTACAATGTAATGATTTGCCAAAGCGACGAAAGTGAAGAAAGAGAAAAAACAAGTGTTCAAACTCTTGTGTCAAGCCGTGTTGACGGTATTTTGGTTTCAGTATCAAAAAACACTACCGATTTTTCTCATTTTCATGAAATTACAGACTCTCTTCCTTTGGTTTGTTTTGACAGAACCATAAAAGATATAAATACCGATAAAGTTATTATTGACGATGTAAAAGGTGCTTTTATAGCTACTGAACATCTTATAAAAGAGGGATGTAAAAAAATCATGCATCTTGCCGCTCCTCAAAATCTGCTTATCGGTCAACGCCGAAAAGAAGGGTATATTAAAGCATTAAAACAATACGGACTACCTATTGACGAAAGTCTTATCGTAAAATGTGACAACAGAGAAGATGCCATTAATATTATGCAAAAAATTTGTAACAATAAGATAAATCCCGACGGTATATTTTGTGTAAATGATTTAACAGCATCAGGTGTATTAAAGGTAGTTAAAAAATTTGGGCATAAAGTGCCCGATGATATTAAAGTTGTAGGTTTCAGCGATGGTTTTGTAGCCAATGTTACCGACCCTACACTTACAACAATTGACCAACACGGATTTGATATGGGCAAACAAGCCGCTAAACTTTTGCTTGACAGAATAAATAATGTAATTGATAATTATTCGCCTGTAACAAAGGTTATTCCCGTTAATCTGATTAAACGCGAATCAACAGGGTACTAAATTTTTT
>CAYRJP010000027.1:0-1295 GCA_964424425.1 uncultured Bacteroidales bacterium
AAATATTTATTTTATCAACATCCTTTAGACATAACTCTTTTAACAGCATCCTGCCAACCTTTATAATATTTCCTGCTTTGTTCGGTTGTCATTTGAGGATTAAATACTTTTTCAATCTCTCTAACTTTAATTATTTCATTAGTGTTTTCCCAATACCCGACAGCCAATCCTGCAAGAAAAGCAGCACCAAGAGCTGTTGTTTCAATAATTTCGGGGCGAATAACTTTTGTGTTTAATAAATCGGCTTGAAATTGCATTAAATAATTATTTGCGGAAGCACCACCATCAACATTCAATTCTTTAATAGTGATACCGGCATCTTTTTCCATTGCTCCTATAACATCGATAGTTTGATAAGCCAACGATTCAAGCGTAGCTTTTACAATATGTTTATCGGTAATACCAAGAGTTAAACCAAAAATTCCGCCTCGAGCATACATATCCCAATAAGGAGCACCAAGCCCTGAGAATGCGGGAACAACATAAACACCATCGGTATTTTTTAAATTTTGAGCAATTTCTTGAGTCTCTTTTGCATTTTTTATCAAATGCAGAGCATCTCGAAGCCATTTTATTGCTGCACCGGCAATAAACACGCTACCTTCAAGAGCATAAGAAGGATTACCATATTTTGTTTCGCAAGTTAACGTGGTAAGTAATCCGTGAGACGATTTTACTTTTTCGCTACCTGTATTCATTAAAATAAAGCATCCTGTGCCATAAGTGCTTTTGGCAAGACCACTGTTAAATCCTGCTTGCCCGAATAGTGCAGCTTGCTGGTCGCCGGTAATTCCGGCAATAGGGATTTCGTGTCCGCCGAATAAACTTGCATCGGTATTACCTATAACAAAACTCGACTCAACAACTTTCGGCAACATCGCCATCGGAATATTAAAAAGTTGTAAAAGCTCTTTATCCCATTCTAATGTTTTTATATTAAAAATAAGTGTGCGAGATGCATTAGTATAATCAGTAACATGATGCCTTCCACCTGTTAATTTCCATATCAACCAAGTATCGACAGTGCCGAAAAGCAGTTCTCCGTTTTCAGCTTTTTTTCGTGCTCCCTCCACATTGTCAAGTATCCATTGTATTTTAGTTGCCGAAAAATAACTGTCAATTATAAGACCTGTTTTTTCTGAAATTATTTCAGTTTTACCTTCTTTTTTTAATTTATTACAAATTGAAGATGTACGTTTATCTTGCCATACAATTGCATTGTAAACAGGCTCTCCTGTATTTTTATCCCAAATAATTGTTGTTTCGCGTTGATTTGTAATACCTATTGCTGCTAT
>CAYRJP010000027.1:1395-17814 GCA_964424425.1 uncultured Bacteroidales bacterium
CGGGATAAAATTGAGTAAATTCGATTTGAGAAACTCCTTTTATTTTTCCCGATTTATTAAATATTATAGCTCGCGAACTGCTTGTTCCTTGATCTAAAGATAATATATATTTTTTCATAATTTTTATTTAATGTGTAAAAGTTAAATAAAAATTATTTTATACAAAATTATATATCAATAATGTTTATTTTTATTGTTACTTGTATTTTTAAAAAAACAGTTAACTATACTAATAACTGTAATTTATTAAGTAATTTAGCCTTAATAATTAATAATGTAAATTATATAACAAACAGCAACAATAAAAAAAATTTTGACCCATATACAATAAAGTATTAAATTTGAAAAATTTAACTTTAAAATTAACAACAACTACATAACTATTTATATAAAGAAAACTAAGCACTCATGAATATAAAAAATATTTCATTATTAACATTTTTGTTTTTACTAATCAATACTGTTTCTTATTCTCAAAACATTAGAGGAAACGGGAAAGTAAAAAAAGAGACACGTGAAGTTACCGATTTTAATAAAATTGTTTTACAAGGAAAATTTAATGTCATTTTAACCCAAGGACAAGGTGAAGGCATTGATATTGAAACAGATGAGAATTTATTAGAATTATTTCAAACACATGTAAAAGAAAATATTCTTTACTTAACAATGATCGCTGCAATTAAAAAATCGGTAAAATTGAATGTTTATATTTCAGTAAAAAGTATTAATAGTCTTACTTTACTCGACCAAATATCTTTAAAATCGGAAAATATAATTCATTTTGACAGTTTAACTGTATTAATGGGTGGTATGAGTCAAATGAATTTTCAACTTTATGCCGAATATTTCAATTTACAATTGTATGACGGTTCTTATGCAAATTTAACGGGATATTCCGAAACTTTTATTGCTCATGTTCACGATGAAACAGAATTAGATGCATTTAAACTTCATGTTGATTATTGTAATATATTAAGCTCAGGGCTTACCGACAGTAAGGTTTATGTAAATAAAACACTTAATTTGTTTGTTACAGGGGCAAGTAATTTATATTATATGGGTAATGCAAAAATAAATCAACGTGTATTTTCAAGTACCGGTTTTATTGTAAAACGGCAAGAAATAAATAAACAATAATCACTATTTTATAGTATAAGCAACTATTATTAGTTTATTGTTAATCTTTAATTCTCCATTAAATGTGCCTGAATTTTGGCACCCTCTTACCGAAAAATAAAGATACTTACTTTGTTTGGCAGGAATAGAAATAGATTTTTTGTTTAAATATAAATATAAACCTCCGTAAGTTGGAATAACAACAGGTTTTACAATTAAAACATCTCCTCCTGTATTTGCTATAAGCATAGAATCTCTGTGAAGTCCGTTTTTTTCAACAAATATTCTAACTGTATCATAAGGAATATACATTTGCGGAAGTGTATCAATATTTATATTTAAAGGCACTGTTAAAGTGTCGCCATCACTTATTATATTTATATTTGTAGAATAAATATTCGTATTTACAAAATGCGGATTTAAAGAGTAATTTATTGCTGTCGTTTCATTCTTTGCTAAAACACCTGTGGGATTTTCAAAAACAATTGCTCCGTTTAGATTGTCGGATATTTTTATATTGTAAGTTAAAATATTAGCACCTGCATTTTTAATTATTAACAAGTCGTGTAATATTTCGGGCTTTATTACTTTAATTTTATTATGATACCTTATTACTTGTAATTTGTTTGAACTTTCAACAATAAGATTAACGGGTTTAATATTTTTTGCTCCGTTGTAATTAAAAATAATATTTGTTGTAACCAATTCGGAAGTTAATTTGTGAGTGTTAATATTAAATTTAAAATATCTGTTTTCCAACGGATTCAGTTGTATATCTTCGGATTGCAAACTCAACCATGTTACATTTCTTGATAAAGATACCGTTACATTAATAACTTTATCCGAAAGGTTTTTCAATAAAACGGAATCTTGTTTTTCAATATTATCAAGCAATAAATAACTTAACGTATCAGTATTAACGTAAAATTCCGAATACCTATAATTAATTGACATTTTTATTTGATAAACCGAATCTGTTGTTTGTATCAACAACTCACTGTTAAACGACATATCTGCTGTAAATTCTTGGAAAAGCGAAATACTTACAAAAGTTTTTTCAAAAGGGTTAAGCATCAAAGTATCGTTATCAATTAACAATAACAAGGTATCATTTTTATCGGCAAATTCAATTTTTGCAATAGCTATATCGTTTCCACAATTAGCAACAGGTATTAATATTTTATCATCGGTATTATAAAAATTTTTCCTTACGATATTTGTGTCAATACAAAGTTTTGAAAATACAGAATCAATAATAATATTTAACTCTGTTTTTTCATTATCGTTAACACTTACATTGTCAATAAATTTGTCGGCATATCCGTTTGCCGATATTTTCAAATTATAAATGCCTCCTTTCAGGTATCTGACAAAAAAACCTGTTAAACTATCCGTAAAAACTTCGGAATTATCAAAATCATGATTTAAAACCTCAATTTTTGCTTTTACGGGTAAACCGTGCGAATTAAAAACCGTTCCGTGTATTCCGTATAACGATTGCAAAGCGTAGTTAAACAAAGCATCTTTGTTATAACTCCACAACAACGGCAATTTATCGGTAGGATACAGTTTTGTATCGGATATTTCAAGAGTAAATTCTCGACATCGGTTAAACCAATTCATATAATCTTGCCTTCCGCCGTGAATACTATACCAATCGTAACCATTTGTAAGACCATTACTTACGCCTGTAAAATACCCGCCGGGACTGTTTGCTTGTGCCAAATCGCGATACATTCCGCCTACATAAATCCACCAATCGTTATCAGCAGCCTCTTTACTCCAAGTATCCCACGGATAGTTTACCACCTCGTTGCCGCTATGAATATTTACACTTAACGAAAAATTATGTTTCTGTGCAAAGTCCATCATTAACAAAGTTTCCTCTTGATAAGAATTTCCATCGGGATGTTCACCATATACAAAATTTGGGAAATTACGATTTAAATCGATATAATTACCGTTATATCTGATTGCTCCGGAAATATCGTTGTTGCCTGATTTGTATGTTCCATTGGGATTTGCCAACGGGTTTATCCAAATTTCGCAATTATCAACCAAGTTTTTTATTTCGGGAATATCTGTATTATTATAATTGGTCAATAAATAATCAATAAAATGCAATAAAACAATATATCCTCCTGTTTCGTCTCCATGCATAGTGCTTGTAAAAAACACTTCGGGCTTTTTTTTGTATTCAGACAAGGGGTTGTTTGAAATTTTAAGAGATAATAATTTTCTTCCGCTTTGTAAAGTGCCAATTTCTTCAAGAGTGCATAATTCGGGATAATCTGTCGCATATTTTTGCATCATACTAACATAAACATCATATGTAGGATATTTATCCCAATCTGACATTTCATCAATTGAAAAAGCCATATTAACACTTTTTGCAGCTTTCCCCGCAATAATCAATTGATATTGGAAGCCTGATTTTTTAAATTTTTCAAACTCTTCATTATTTGCATAAGCCCAAACAGTATCATTTTTATAATTATCAATTGAAATAATTGTTGTCAGATAATCAAGTTTACTTTTGTCGGTTAAATAAAATTTAAAATGATAAATTTTATTTTCCGATTGAGAAAAACCTTGCAATATTATTGCAAATAATATAATGGAAACTAAAACTAACTTTTTCATTTAATTACAATGTATAATTATTGCAATTTACTGAAAAAAAAGCAAACACGTTAAAAATAAAAAAGGTAATCCGTTAAGATTACCTTTTTGTTTATGAATGATAAATATTTCTATTTCAGATTATTTTTAATAAAACTCCATCCTTTGCCGGATATTTTTGCTCCGAGATGTTCAATAACTTTACCTGAAAGTAAAGCTCCCATATATCCGCAATCTTCAGATGATAAATTATGAATTAATCCGTATAAAAATCCCGCAGCATATAAATCACCTGCTCCTGTAGTATCTACAGCATCAACTCCTATAATTCCCGATTTACAGATTTTACCGTCAATTTTTATTAACGACCCTTTTTTGCCTATTTTAACAACAGCAACCTCACAAAGATTACTCAACACATCAAGAGCTTGTTCGGGTTCTAATCCTGTAAAATATTTAGCTTCTTCTTCGTTGGCAAAAATTATATCTACATAATCTTTAACAATACGTTTTAAAAAATCAAGATTATCTTCAACCACATTAAAACTTGCCAAATCAAGCGAAACTTTTAGTCCTTTTTGTTTAGCGATTTTTACGGCTTCTTCAATTAATTGATGATTTTGAACCAGATACCCTTCAATATGCAAATATTGATAATTATCAAACACATTTTTATCAATATCATTATCCGACAATTCTACCGCAGCTCCAAGATAAGTAGCAAAAGTTCTTTCGGAATCAGGTGATACTAAAGCAACTGCTTTCCCTGTAGGAGTATCACTTTTTAAAAGCAAGGGATTTATTCCGACACTTTTCATATCTTCAATAAAAAAATCACCCATATCATCATTGCCCACTTTACCAATAAATCCGGTTTCTATTCCTAGTTGAGCTAATCCGTGAATAGTATTTGCCGCTGAGCCTCCTGATGTTAATATCGGGTTATATTCTTTTATTTGTTCCATAATGCCGGCAGAAACAGTATCTTCAACCAGCTGCATACTGCCTTTGGGCAAATTTAACTTTTGTAACAAATCATCATTACTTAACTTGGTCATTATATCAACCAATGCATTTCCCAATCCTAAAACTTTATCCATTATTTTTGTTTTTCTTTTTTTATAATTTTATCAAGTGCTAAATAAGTTGAAATTTAGCTAAAACACAAAATAAGATAAATAATATTTTTTTTGAAACTCACAAAACACATTGTCTGTCAAGCTTGTAAAAGTATCTATACTTTTTTTTGAAAAATTTTTCCAAAAAAAGTTTGCAGATTAAAAATTAGCGAGTATTTTTGCATCGCAATTTTGAAAAACAACATTGTTTATCAGTAATTGTCATGCGTTCTTCCTCCTTAGCTCAGCTGGTTAGAGCACCTGACTGTTAATCAGGGGGTCCTAGGTTCAAGTCCTAGAGGGGGAGCAAAAAGCATCTATCACAACAGATGCTTTTTTTTTAATAGTTTTATTTAAAAAAATATTACTTTTGTAAAAATTTATAAGTTTGTTTAAACAAAAAATTAATAATTTGAATTTTTTTAATTTACCTACATACAAAAAGATTAATTATATTAATTTTTCATTAGCTGCATTATTTTTATTTTTTATATCTTTTAATCAAAAGATTTTACCTCCATTAATTGTATTGTGGATTTTATCTTTTATTGTAGAAATAATTTTTATAAAAAAAGAAAAAACCGAATTAAGCAAAAAAGAGATATTTTTATTATTAACCCCCGTTCTGTTTTTTCTTTCAAATGCAATTGGCTTTTTTTACAGCGACAATAAAACTGCTTCATTTTTAAATATACAAACTACACTTTCATTATTTATTTTTCCGTTAATTTTTATTTTTTCGAATAATTTATATAAAAAACACGGTAAAATATTACTTACTGCTTTTGTGGCAGGAAATATAATTTCAGCTATCATATGTTTATTATCTGCATTTAACGACTCATTTAAAACCATTGACGGTAGAGTAATATTTGATACTGTCGTGTATCCTGAATTTACACATGAATCATTTTTTACACAAATAAATTTAAGAGTGTCGGAGTTTTCGTATATGTATCTATCTCGGTTTATGCATCCGAGTTATTATGCTATGTATTTAAATACAGTAATTGTTATATTATATTATTTTTACCGACAAACATCAAACAAAATAGTAAAAACATTTTATATAACGGGAATTGTATTTTTTTACTTTATAATATATTTATTGGCATCAAGAGCCGGATTAATATCATTGTTCTTTCTTTTAATATCTTTAACAATTATTGAAATTAGGTTAAACAAACATTACATTTTAGTTCTTTTATTTTCGTTTACTTTAAGTTTCGGATTGTATAAAGCTATGTCGCAAGGGCAAATAAAAACAAATATAGCTCAAGTTCAGCAAAAAATAGAAGAATTTAAAACCAACGAAAAAGAAAACCTTGCTGAAATAAATGAAAACCTTACTGCAATAAATAAAAAACATGCTGAAATAAATAAAAATACCGCTGCGAGATTTATAATTTGGGAATGTGCCTTGCAAGCAATAAAAGACAATGTTGTTTTTGGTGTAGGTAACGGAGATATGCGTAATACGATGTGTGAAAAATATGTTGAAAATGATTATAATGACGGATTAAAACTAAAATTAGACCCGCATAATCAATTTTTAGCAACAATGCTTTCCGGAGGAATATTTTCGTTACTATCATTACTGTTAATGCTGGGTTGGGGATTTTTATATTCCATAAAAACAAGAAAATGTATTTTTAGCTTTTTTATCGCTATTTTCTCCTTTAATATATTAGTAGAGTCAATGTTAACAACAATTTCAGGAGTAGCTTTCTTTGCTTTTTTCTTCAGCTTTTTAATTGTTTATTCCCCAACAGTTTTTAAAAAGACAAATTAAATATCTTTCCTTATCATATAAATTACTTTCTTAGATTAAATCAGTAAGAAATATTTTTCTTGCTTAATTTTTAGACAAACAATTAAAATAGTCTTGTTTTTTAATTATTTTTACAAGAAAACAAATCTTATGAATAATACATTAAAATATATAATTGGTTTTTTTGGCATAGCCTTATTGTTTTATAGTTTATGGTATTTCAGAACAATAGTAACTTATATATTAATTTCGGCAGCCATTTCAATTGCAGGACAACCTATAATGCGAATACTTGATAAAGTTAAAATCAAAAAGTTTTCGTTATCAAACGGAGTTAAAGCATTAATAACATTAATAACACTATGGTTTCTTTTTATCTCATTTTTTTCAGTAATAATACCGATAATAATCAGAGAAGCAAATATATTGTCGTCAATAGATGTATATTCTCTTTATCATCGTTTAGAACAACCATTGAATGATGTTTTTCTGTTTTTGAAAAAATACGGACTTTTTGAAAACAACGAATCTTTTGAGAGTTATCTTACTGCAAAAATGGCTTCACTGTTTAGTGCCGGACATATTTCAAATATAATTTCAGAACTAACAGGTGTTTTCGGCAATTTACTAATAGCATTTTTCTCAATATCTTTTATTTCATTCTTTTTTTTAAAAGAATCTTCACTTTTTACTTCAGGAATTTTATTGTTTGTTCCCGATAAACACACCGATGAAGTTAAACGAATATTAAAAACCATAGAACATTTACTGTCACGCTATATAATAGGTATAGCTTTAGAAGTTGTAATGGTAATGATACTGGTAACATTTGGGCTTTGGCTTAGCGGAATAGCATTTCAACATGCCATAGTATGCGGACTTTTAAGTGGTATTTTTAATATTATACCATATGTAGGACCTTGGTTGGGAGCAGGTTTCGGTATAATTATCGGTGTAGCAACCAACACTCATTTACAATTTCAAACAGAACTTTTGCCTTTGATTGGTTTTATGCTTTTAGTTTATGCATCAGTTCAACTTATTGATAATATTTTATTTCAACCTTTAATATATTCAAGCAGTGTAAATGCTAATCCGCTTGAAATCTTTTTGGTAATACTTGCAGCAGGATATATTGCAGGTATTTTAGGAATGATTTTAGCCATTCCTACATACACTGTATTGAGAGTAATTGCAAAAGAATTTTTCAGTAATTTTAAAGTTGTTAAAAAAATTACTGAGAATATTTAAATTTTTATTGTCTTGTTACTTCTATTTTTTTTATGTTTGTATAATTAATAGAAAATTGTAATATTATTTTTAACTAATGAACAAACTGCTCTTTTTGCTTACAATAATATTATTAATAATAACTCAAAGAAGTTATTCTCAGGCAATCTTTTCTATTAAAGGTAATTATTGTTATAACAGCACTCTTGAATTTATTGACGAAACAGTAATTGATGTTTCAAGCAGATTGTGGGATTTTGGCGATGGTAATACATCTACAGATAAAAATCCGACTTATGTTTATGCCGATACCGGAAATTATACTGTAACTCTCACAATTACAACTAATACAGGCAATAGTTTTTCAACGACAAAAGACATTCGCATTTACCAAAATCCTATTGCCGGATTTATTACCGACTCTACAACATTTTTTTACTCCTCATATTCTCGGATATTTATCGATACATCAACATATTTTAATACTCCCAACAGACGTATATGGGATTTTGGAGATTTAACCGATACTATTAACACCGGATTTGACTCTGTTCTTTATAAATATAAAGAAAAAGGCTCATACAATGTTTGGTTGAAAATTATTGACCAACACAATTGTGTTGACTCTACAAATGCAGTTGTAGAGATACACGACAGATATTATGTTCCCAATGTTTTTACGCCTAATGACGACAAAATAAATGACTTTTTTATAGTTACATCAAACGGTATAACTCTTTTTTCAATAGAAATATACAGTCGCTGGGGAAACCGTGTTTTTAAACGTTCGGGACACGAACAAATAGTATGGGACGGCAGAATGTCGGACGGTTCATTGGTAAAACCGGGCACATATTTTTATGTAATTACCGGCGAAAGCGGAAATATTACTTATGAACCCGAAACCGGTTATATTACTGTTTTTTATTAATTTAATCTATGATAAGTAACTTATCTTTTTTTAAAGATTTCAAAACTTTAAGTTTACACAGAAAAATTTATATCATCGGGTTTATGATAATGGTTCTCGGGCTGCCGTTATCAAGGTTTTTTATGAGCATATCTCAATTTATATTGTTAATAAATTGGTTGATAGAAGGTAATTTTAAAGAAAAATACAATCGCTTTGTAAAAAATAAAACAGGTATAATTTTACTGTTACTCCCTTTTATACATATAATTTGGTTGATAAATACAACAAATTTTCATTTCGCTGCTATTGACCTTAGAATTAAAATTCCTCTTTTATTATTAACTGTCATATTAGGCAGTATTGAGCCTCTAAGCAACAAAGAAATAAAATGGATATTAAACACTTTTGTTTTTGCGGTTTTTGCGGCAACAATAGTAGGATTTGCTATTTTCACAGGCTTATACAAGGTTGAAGATTATAGTTTCAGAGCATTATCTCATTTTATATCTCACATTATTTTTTCTTTAATGTTAGTTTTAAGTCTGGTAATATTAATCTATAATTTAGATTATCAAAAATTGACAAAAAAACACATTACTTTAATCATATTACTAATAATTTGGTTAATGTTTTTTTTAGCTATAATACAATCAATTACCGGCTGGGTAGTTTTTCTGTTACTTTCATTATTTTTATTTGTAACCCATTTTCGAAAATTAGAATTAAAACCGGTAAAATTCATTGTATTAACTATTTTTACTTTAGTATTTACAATATCTTCAGGAATAATAATTAAAGTGATTCATGATTTTTACTTTGTTGAAACTGTCGATTTTAAAAACCTTCCTACACACACTCCTTACGGTAATAAATATAAAAACGATACTCTTTCAATATTAAAAGAAAATGGTCATTTTATAAATGTTTTGGTATGCGAAAAAGAACTTTCGGAAACTTGGGATAAGTTAAGTAAAATACCATACAAAACCGGTAAAGATTCGAACGGATACTCAATTAAAAAAACATTAATACGCTACTTAACATCAAAGGGGTTACCCAAGGATAAAAACGGACTTTTATCATTAGACAAAAAAGACATAGAGTTAATAGAAAAAGGATATTCAAGTATCATTTATAAAAAATACAATAAAACACCGTATATCAGGATTTATAAAGCCATGTGGGATTTAGATTACTATTACAAAACCGGTAATCCCAATAATAAGTCAATAGCACAAAGGATAGAATTTTATAAAGCTGCATTTTATATTATTAAAAACAATTTTTGGGTTGGAGTGGGAACAGGCGATATTAGAGATGCTTTTGCCCAATCATATATTGACTTGAAAAGCAAACTAATTCCCGAAAAACGATTTACCGTACATAATCAATACATTACTTTTTTTATCAAATTCGGTATCTTCGGATTTTTAATTAGTCTGTTCAGTATGCTAT
Source organism: uncultured Bacteroidales bacterium (assembly GCA_964424425.1). Taxonomy (GTDB): domain Bacteria; phylum Bacteroidota; class Bacteroidia; order Bacteroidales; family SZUA-534; genus GH45. Next base: position 11,621 of record CAYRJP010000027.1, read on the forward strand.
ATCCGGGGTTTATAAAAAGCAAAAAAGGAGGAGTGCTGCTGCAAAGTTTTATGATTATAGCATTTGTAAGTATGCTTAGCGACAATATTCTTGAAATACAATCGGGTGTTACTTTCTATTCGCTTTTTTACAATCTTTTTCTTTTCAATAAAAAAGTATTTTAAAAATCATTTTGCAATATGACAAAGGTAAGTGCTGCAATTATTACTTTCAACGAAGAAATTATCATTGAAAAAACATTATCGAAACTCGATTGGTGCGATGAAATTGTAATTATTGATTCGGGAAGTACCGATAAAACTATTGAAATATGTAAAAAATACAATTGCAATATTTACCACAACGAATTTAAAGGTTTCGGACAACAAAAACAGATTGCTCTTGATAAATGCAAAAACAACTGGGTTTTGTCAATTGATGCCGACGAAGTATTGTCTGATGCATTAAGAGAAGAATTAATAAATACATTTAAGTCCGACAAAATAAAATACAATGGTTTTTATTTGCCGTTTGCCACTAACTATCTCGGCAAAACACTTAAATTTTGCGGTTTGCGTCGCGAAAAACATTTAAGGCTAATCAATAAAAATCATGCTCATTTTACTACACCAAAAGTCCACGAAAGTATTATTGTTGAAGGTGATGTATCTAAAATGAAAAACAAGGTTATTCACTATACATACAGAAGTATTAGCCATCATTTGAGTAAAATGAATGCTTATACCGATAATGCAGCTTTAGAATATTTCAAGAAAAATAAAAAAATATCAAAATTTAAAACAATAATTAAATTTCCCGTGAGTTTTGTTAATGTTTATTTTATTAAAGGTGGTATCTTTGACGGCTATCAAGGATTTATGTGGTCGCTGTTTTCAGCATTTTACACTTCGCTGAAATATGCAAAATTGATAGAAAAAAAGGAACAGTAATAACCTTTGTAATTTGTGAAAACATGAACAATATCTGCTTTTTTAACAGTATAAAATTTTGGGGTGGCGGCGAAAAACTTCATCTCGAAAATGCTGTTGAGTTTAAGAAAAAAGGTTACAATGTAGTTGTTTTTTCAAACCCTGATTCACCCTTACGGGAAAAAGCAGACTCTGAAAATATTAAAACTGCTGCCGTTTCAATAAGTAACTTGTCTTTTTTAAATCCGTTTAAAATATTAAAACTCAAAAAAACTTATCGAAAAGAAAATATTGACACTGTTATATTTTCAGCTTCACAAGATTTAAAAGCCGGAGGCATTGCCGCAAAACTCGCCGGAGTAAAAAATATTGTATATATGAGAGGACTTGCTTCTCCGATAAAAGCAAGTTTTATAAACAAACTAATTTTTAAAAATATTCTTACCCATATTATTGCCAATTCCGACGAAACAAAAAAAATGATATTACAAAATCTGAATGAATATATTGATAGTAAGAAAATTAAAACTATTTATCACGGAATTAATATTAATGAAATAACAGATAATACAAGTATTCTTAAAGAAATTAAAGAGAAAAAACACGGCGTAATTTTAGGAAATGCCGGACGTCTCGACAATGGCAAAGGATTAAAAAAACTTGTCGCAACAGCAAAAAAACTTAAAGACAGAAATATTGATTTCACTCTGTTTATTGCCGGAACAGGCAAATTGCACTCCGAATTACAAACCTTAATAAATAACTCGAATTTACAAGATTATGTTATTTTACTCGGATTTATAAAAGAGATGGATAAATTTATGAATTCCATTGATATTTTTACTTTCTCATCGGAAAGTGAAGGATTCGGCTTTGTTATGGTTGAAGCAATGGTGCGTAAAGTGCCTGTTGTAGCTTTTAATATTACAAGTATTCCCGAAATTGTAGAAAATAATAAAAACGGTTTTACTGTTGATTATCCCAACTTAGATATGTTTGCCGATAAAATAATTTATTTAATAAATAACCCCGACATTAGAGAAAAAATGGGAGAAGAAGGACTTAAAACAGTAAAACACAAATTTATTTTATCTGATAAAATTACCGAAATAGAGAATTTTATTAAAACAGAATAGACTAACTACAAAAAAATTATGATTATAGCCATACTAATCCTTATCGTAGCTCTGTTAATTTATTTAACTCTGGAATACAGTCTGCTTATACCGCCTGTAAAAAACGGACTGCCGATATTAATGTATCATAAAATTTTACAAGACAAAAACGACGGGCTTACCGTATCAACAGATAAATTGGAAAAACATTTTCAATATTTACAAAAAAAAGGATATACCCCAATATCGTTTAAAGAGCTGCAAAAATTTCAAACAGGACAATTAAAACTCCCGAAAAAACCTATAATATTAACTTTTGACGACGGTTATCAAAATAATTATGACTTTGCATTGCCTTTATTACAAAAATTTAACTTTAAAGCAACAATATTTTTGCCTGTTTATTATATCGGGAAAGTTAACGAATGGGACAAAGAACACGACCCGATAATGAATTATGATACTATAAAAAAATGTTCCGAAACAGGCTTAATCGAATTCGGATTGCACTCTTACAAGCATCAATCATACAAAGAGATGACACTTAAAGAAATGAAAAACGATTTACAACAATGCATAACCAATTTAAACAAAAACAATATTGATTATGTAAAAGTGCTTGCTTATCCTTACGGAGCTTTCCCAAAAAAAAATATTGTTAAAAAAGAGAAGATGAAAGATATTTTTAAACAAACAAATATTACTTTTGCATTACGAATAAAAAACAGAATAAACAAGCTGCCGATTACCGATGTTTACGAAACTAAAAGAATAGATATTAAGGGAACTTACAGCTTTTTTGAATTTAAAACAAAAGTAAAAAAAGGCAGAACAAAAATGTTTTAAACAAAAAAATATTCTTTAATGCACAATTATATAAATCAAATATCAATACTTTTTAAACGATTAGGTTTAGTTGTATTAATTTATACAATCTGTCGCATACTGTTTATTGTCTTCAATAATCAATTATTTCCGGTTCACACCTTTAAAGATTTTACACTCATACTTATTTACGGATTAAAATTCGATTTGTCGGTAATATTTGCTACAAACAGCCTGTTTATAGCAGCATCATTGATGCCGTCAACTATTTTTTACAAAAAAAAATATCAAACATTTTTGGCAATATCATACATTCCCGTAAATATTATTGCAATAATTACAAACCTAAGTGACATTATTTATGTACGATTTACACTAAAACGCACAACATGGGATTTTATCAATATGTTTAGTGAAGATAAAAAAATGTTATCGTTGATACCACAATTTTTAACAGACTTTTGGTATGTTACAATTATAGGTGTATTTTTTATTTGGCTTATAATTCATCTCTTTTTTAAATTTTACAAAAGACATAAAGGATGCCTCTCACATTCATATCTTTGCATTATTGAGATATTTATTGCTATTTTATCAATTGCATTAGGAGTATTAATTGTTAGGGGCGGATTCCAATTGCGTCCCATAGGAATTATTACCGCATCAAAATATGTAAATAGTAATATGACACCGACAGTGCTCAATACTCCTTTTACTTTAATGAAATCAGTAGGAAAGCAGCCTCTTAAAACATTACACTATTTTAATTCACAAGAGGAAATGCAGAAATATTACAATCCTGTTCATAATCCCGAAAAACAACAAAAATTTAAACATCTGAATATTGTTGTCATCATTATGGAGAGTTTGAGCAAAGAGCATATAGGAACTTTAAATACCAATGTTAAAAATTATAAAGGTTTTACACCTTTCCTCGATAGCCTTATTTCTCATTCGTTTGTTTGCACACATGCTTACGCAAACGGTAAAACATCAATAAAAGGAATTCCCTCGGTAGTAGCTTCATTTCCCACATTAATGGAAAATTCTTTTGTGTCGTCAATATATTCATCAAACAAAGTTACAAGTCTTGCTTCGTTGCTTGACACAAAAGGATATGAAACGGCTTTTTTTCACGGAGGACACAACGGCACAATGGGGTTCGACCAATTTGCAAAAATTGCAGGTTTTAATAAATATTACGGAAAAAACGAATATAATAACGATGCCGATTACGATGGCAAATGGGGTATTTTTGATGAACCTTTTTTTCAATATTTTGCAAATACTTTAAATACTTTTAATCAACCTTTCTTTGCTGCTATTTTTTCTCTTTCGGCTCATCATCCTTACACAATACCCGATAAATACAAAAACAAATTTCGTAAAGGCAAAATAAAAATTCAAGAATGTATTATGTATTCCGATTATGCACTAAAAGAATTTTTTGATACTGCAAAAAAACAAAATTGGTATAATAATACACTATTTGTAATTACCGCCGACCATTGTTCCGAAGTTGCCATGAAAAAATACAATACCGACAGTGGCAGATATGCTGTTCCCATAATCTATTATATGCCGGCTGACACCTGTTTACAAGGAATTTATAAAAATACTACTCAACAAATTGACATTCTTCCTTCCATATTGGATTATATTAATTTCGATAAAAAATATTTTTCATTCGGACAAAGTATTTTTAAAACAAATGCCTTTAACTTTTCTGTTAGCTATTTAAACTATACCCATCAATTTATTTTCAATAATACAGTTGTTAAAGTAAATAATCAGGGAACTTATTCAATAAAAAAAATCAATGCCGAAATGCCATCAATTAATGCCGATAGTTTAAAGACTTTTACACAAGCATTTAATCAAACATATAATAATTGCATAATAAATAATTGTATGTATATAAAAAAATAGTTTATGCATATTTATACAACACTTTGATTTTTAGACAAATAACATGTGGGTTCTGTTGCTGTTTAACTATTTATAAATTAATAAACACATGCATTCACAGCTAAAAATTTAACCCAAACTATTGTAAAAAAAATTTGAAATATCATTCAATACCAAACTCTTCGGCTAATGTTTCCAAAGCAAATTGTTTATCTTTTTTCAACTGTATTCTAAGTGCCTCTACCGAATCAAAAAGAAATTCATTGCGTAACTTTCTGATGATATTTATTTTAATATACTCATCGTAAAGATTACCTTTAAAATCAAACAGATGAGCTTCAATAACAGGCTTTCGGGTATCCGCATCAACAGTAGGTCGAACACCTATATTCATCATTCCTTTATATTTAATTCCATTATACTCAACAGTAATGGCATAAACACCGTTTCCGGGAATAAACTTGTTTTCGGGAGGTTGAATATTTGCCGTCGGAAAACCCAATTTATTTCCCAACCGTTGTCCATGCACAACTTTCCCCGACAAAATATACGGATAGCCCAGTATTTTTGATGCTTCAAATAATTTACCCCGAGTAAGAAGATTGCGAATATTGGTTGAACTTATTTTTTCATCCGAAAATTTCAACTCTTCATGGCGAATAATATTAAAATTGTATTTTGCACCCAACTCTGCCAACCGCTCATAACTACCCTCTTTGTCTTTTCCCACTGCATTGTCATAACCCGACAACATTGTATTAATATGCAGTTTGTCAACCAATATGGTTTTTACAAATTCATCATACGAGAGTTTTGAAAATTCAACTGTAAAAGGAAAAATAATAAGATGCTTAATTCCTGCTTCCTCAATCAGTTCGATTTTTTCCTCAATAGTTGTAAGCAATACAAATTCCTTTTCGGGATGCAATACCCTTACGGGATGCGGATGAAACGTAAAAACAACACTTTCACCGGCAACCTTACCGGCAATATCATTAAGTTGGTTTAATACAAATTTATGCCCAAGATGCACACCATCAAAAGACCCGATGGTTATCACCGGATTTTTAACATTAAAACTTGATATGTCTGTCCAAACTTTCAAACGAAAATTTATTTTGTTGTGCAAAAGTATAAAAATTGCAATAGTAGAAACATAAAAACGTGTCTTTTTCAATAATAATGCAATGAGTTGAAAGTTTGTAAAGTTGAAAGTTTATAAAGTTAAAAGTAGGTGTCAATTCTCTAATGTCTAGTTTCTAACTTCTAATGTCCAGCATCTAATATCTAACCTCTAACGTCTATAAATCAGTGCCCCCCTTCGCTTCTTCGTGTCTTTGCGGTAAAAAATCTTAATTTCCTACCCTCTTAATTTTCTTAACAACTTAATGTTAAAAAACCTTGAATATTTAGTTATCTGTTAAAATAACAGTAGAAT
>CAYRJP010000028.1:0-15202 GCA_964424425.1 uncultured Bacteroidales bacterium
ACCATCTGCTTGATATATTAAAAAAGATACCTGCTAAATAGAGTTTGTCTTTTTTAATTTAATAAAAAGTATGATTGAGAATTTTCTGCAATATTTTGCAAATAATCCTGAAACCGGCACTATTGAACTCAATTGGGTTGTGGTGTCGGTTTTAATATTTGCCGGTTTTTTGGTAGGTATTGTAAATACTATTGCCGGTTCGGGCACTGCAATTACATATTCGCTTTTTATGATGTTGGGCTTGCCTGCAAATATTGCCAACGGAACTATCAGATTTGGTGTTATAATGCAAACATTTTCGGCATCGGCAGTCTTTTATAAAAATAAAAGACTTGCTGTAAAAAAAGGTTTTGTATTGGCATTACCTGTTATAGCAGGAACTGTTACGGGGGCACAAATTGCAACGCAAATTAGTCACGATATTTTTGAAAAAGTGTTGGGTGTGGTAATGGTGTTAATGTTGATATTTATTTTTTATGACCCAAAAAGATGGTTAAAAGAGCAGATAGATAAAATAGCGGGTAAAATTACAATTAAGCAGATAATACTTTTTTTTGCTGTTGGAGTTTACGGTGGGTTTATTCATATTGGAGTGGGTATCTTTTTATTGTCGGCTTTGGTATTAAGTGCCGGTTACGATTTGATTAAAGCTAATGCTTTAAAAGTTTTTATAGTATTTTTGTATAGTCCGTTTGCTTTGACTGTATTTATTTTAAATAATCAGGTAAATTATAAGTTGGGATTAATATCGGCAATAGGAAATGTTATTGGCGGTATTGTTGCTTCAAAATTTGCAATAAATAAAGGTGTCGGATTTGTTCGATGGTTTCTTGTAATTGTAATTTTGCTGTTTTCTATAAAACTTTTGTTATTTTAAATTGTAATTAGTAAAACAATGTATAAACTATAGGAAGCTATGAAGAGAATTTTTATTTTGTTATTAGGGTTATTGTCGTTTTCTGTAACATTTGCACAACGAAATATTGAAATTACGGGTTTTGGTGGTTATATGCTCAATGGAAAAATTAAAACATATACAGGTGATTTTCCGGTTGATGATAATGCAAACTACGGAGGGATAATAAGTATTGAAGGGTATTCCAATACTTTTTTTGAACTTATGTATAACAGAACCGATACAAAATTCAGTTATATACGTAACGGAGGTTTAGGTTTTTTAGGAGATGAGAAATTAGATTTGGCAGTTGAATATTATCAAGCCGGTGTTTTACATCAATTAGATGTTCATGATATTATAAAACCTTTTGGAATAGCAACTATTGGAGTAGTAAGATTTCATCCTAAAGATGCTGTAGATTTTGACGGAGATGGTATCTATACAAATGCAAGTGATGAGTGGCGTATGGCAGCTACGGTAGGAGCCGGATTAAAGATTTTATTGTCAGACAGAATAGGTGTAAGATTACAAGCAAGAATGTTATTGCCTATGGATTTTGACGGTTTGTTTGTGGGAATAGGTACAGGAGGAGCAAGTGGTGGAGCAGGTTTTAGAATACCAATGTTATCGGGAGATTTCACCGGAGGCTTAATTTTAAGAATAGGAAAGTAAAAGAAAGTCCGCATAATTTTTAATATCATACGGACTTTTTTTTGAAAAATATTTTACTTTAAAATCCCCAACCGATTCTAATACCGGCAGTTCCACTCATTGGAAATTCATTGTCTCCGGCAATAAAACCGTAGTTAAATACATCATAAGCATCGTTGTTACAAAAACCGTAACCTACACCAAAGTATAAATCAACAATAAAAGCATCGTCGAAAACCCATTGCTTACCAAGTTTTAACATTATGGCAAATGAAAAATTATCGGTTCGTTCAGTAGAAGAATCATAACTTCCGTAATAATAATTATAATTTTGTTTGTCATATGCAAAATATCTTAATGCTATTTCAGGAGCAATATATCCTCCTTTCAAAATGTGAGCATAATGCATGTTTTGTATATAAAAATCGGGACTTTTAATAAATTTATAAGCAAATTTTCCGTAAAAGCCAAAAGGTGATATTTCCATAACATCAACGCCTGCACCTATTATACCAAGTGATGTTTCCCATGATCTACCCGGCTTAATACTTTGTTCATAAACTAATTCAAGGCTTCCGGCAAGCGGAGATAAGAAATTAACTTTAATAGCATGTTTGCTTTGATTAGTATAGTATTCTTCATTTTTGAAACTATTTTTACCCATTTCAACAATTTCACCTGTTGCAAATTCCACTTTTTCAATTAATGCTTTGTCAATACCGAAAACTAATTTTGGGTTGTCGGAATAGTAATATTTTACTTGCATAGCACCAAGTTCAGTAACCTTACAGTTTATTACATCTCCCGATTTTTTGATAATCTTGTCTTGTGCTAATGCTGTTATTGATAATATTATCAATAATAGTGATAGTAAATGTTTCATGAGTATTTTATTTTAGTTTCAAATAGTAGATGTTTAAATTAAAAAATGGTTGCCAAAAGTTTTAAAATTAAACAATTTATTTAATATCCCAATTAAATTTTTCGGGATATTTAGCTTGCGGTTTATGTTTTAAATAATATTCTTTTATTTTTTTCATATCATTATTATAATCACCGCTTATATCAAACCGTTCACCTATTGACATTATTTTATTTTTATAATCAATTAATCCAAGATAAATAGGAACATTTGCTCTTTCGGCAATAAAATAAAAACCTTTTTTCCAACGATTTACTTTTTCGCGAGTTCCTTCGGGTGTAATACAAACAACAAATTCATCATTTTCTTCAAAGTGTTTTATTACTTGTTCTATAAGTCCGGTAGCACCTACTCCTCTGCTTACAGGTTTTGCATTTAACCATTTTAGTAAAACACTTAACGGAAAAATAAATGATTCTTTTTTTATAAAAATAACAGGATGCACTTTTTTGCTTTCAAATGCAAGTTTACCCCAAACAAAATCCCACATGCTTGTGTGTGGAACTGAAATAACAATATATTTCTTTTCTTGAGGAACATTTCCAACATATTGCCAACCACCAAGCCGCATAAAGAACCAATTAAAAAATCGTCTCATTATAGCTGTTTTTGAAATTAAAGCCCCAAAAATAGTTTTTTATTGATAAAATAAAAATGGAATGTTTGTAAATTACTTAATTGTTAAAAATTATACATCTTGATATTTTCATCTTTTTTATTAGTATTGCTTTATTATTTCTTTATATTTCAAATGAAGTTTTTCTAATTCATCATTTGTTATTTTTTCGGAATAGATACGAATAAAATCAGTGAGTTCGGAAGAATATAATATTCCCAAAGCTGCATCAAAAGGAGAGATTCTAATATTGTTTCTTACCTGATTTGTTATTTTCTTGAAATGACTCCATGTAAGCTGAGTATCAATTTTCAGGTAATATATATTTTGTTCTTGACTTTTTAATATTTTATCAGTTAGTGTTTCAACTTTAAATATTTTTTTAATTTGAATAATAGCAGAATTCTCAATTTTTTTTGATTTTGCAAAACGAATACCTTCGTCACGGTAATGTTCTTGAATTTCAGATATATGTTCAAATCCTTGAAAATCACGTAGTCTTATAGCATGATAATTATTATTTGCTATGTTTAATTCGGCAGGTGAACCGTCAAAATTAATACCTGTTTTCTTTTTAATATTGTGAGTAATTCTCAATATTTTTTCGGTAGGTTCATGTTTTTGGGTAACTAAAAATATAAAATCAGGATTTTTTTGAGTTGGTATATTTATTCCGTAATAACCCGGGAATTGTCCTAAGTTTTCTAAAACAAGAGTGTTTGATAATATACCTGTTTTTAAATTTTTAACGTGTTCTTCTTTGAAAATTGTTCCAAATGTTTCTAAAATCATAATGGTGTGTTTTTGTGTTTATTTATTTATATAAAAAACAAATCACCATTTTGTTCAAATTTTTTAAGTATTAATATTCAGAAAATTCTTTAAGTTTTTCACGATAAGTGCTAAATACATTGGCTCTAGATACAAAACCTACATATTTGCCGTCTTTTAGTACCGGTAAATTATAGTGTTGTGTTTCAGAGAATTTTTTGGCTATATCTTCCATTGATTCATCAGGGTCAACAATGGGATGAGGCATAAACATTAAATCTCTGACATAAGTAGTATCGTATAATTCGGGTTTGAAAATTATATCACGAATATCGTTTATGAAAACTACTCCCAGCATGTTATTTTCTTTATCAACAACGGGAAAAATATTTCGTTGCGATTTTGAAACGACTTTTACCAAATCACCGAGAGTGCTGTCAACATCAACAGTATTGAAATTTGTTTCTATAAGTGATTTAACATCCATTAATGTTAAAATGGCTTTATCTTTATTGTGTGTGATAAGTTCCTTTCTACGAGCAAGCTGAATTGCATAAACAGAGTGTTTTGAATAAACATTTACAACTAAAAACGAAAAAGTTGCAGTAATCATAAGCGGGAAAAACAGTTGATAACCGCCCGAAAGTTCTGCTATTAAAAATATTCCCGTAAGGGGAGCATGCAATACACCTGCTATCATTCCTGCCATTCCAATCAAAGCAAAATTATTTATTGGTAATTTATGTATTCCCAGTTTATTTATTATTGTTGAAAAAAGCATACCGATATTTGCTCCCATAAACAGAGTAGGGGCAAAAATTCCTCCTACACCACCTGCTCCGAATGTTATACTTGTAGCTATAATTTTCAGTAGAATTACAGCCAATAACAAAATCATTATAACATAAATATTGTCTTGAAAGATTTGAAAAATATCATTTTTAAAAAGATAATCCCAATTGCCAGACAGACAAGAATTTATATCTTGATAACCTTCGCCGTAGAGTGTTGGAAAAAAGAATATTAAAATACCCAATGAAATACCTCCAATCATTAATTTTTTATAGATATTACCTATTTTATCAAAAAATTCAGCCAGACTGACATAACTTTTCGAAAAATATATTGAAAAAAGTCCTGTAAATACTCCTAAAAAAATATAATACGGTATTTGGTTAAGTTCATATAACTCTTTTATTTCAAAAGGATATAAAACATCTTGTCCCATAAAATAGTATGAAGTAACAAGTCCTGATGCTGAAGCTAACAACAAAGGAAGTATTGAAGCCATTGTAAGGTCGAGCATAAGAACTTCTATAGCAAAAACAATTGCGGCAATAGGAGCTTTAAATATTGCTGACATAGCAGCTGCCGAAGCACATCCAAGCAATAAGGTTATCTGTTTGTAATTAAGACGAAATGCTCTTCCTATGTTTGAGCCAAAAGCTGCTCCGGTAGCAACAGTAGGTCCTTCAAGTCCTACTGAGCCGCCCATACCCACAGTTAGTGAACTAGCTATTATTGACGAAAACATATTGTGAGCACGTATTATACCGTTATTTTTTGAGATTGCATATAATACACTTGGGACACCTTCTCTTACTGGATGTTTTATTATATATTTTACAAATAATACTGTCAGTAAAATACCTAGTGACGGAAATATTATTATAAAATAGTTGAAATGCTCGGTAGATGAAGTAAACTGACTAACCCAGCCTGATATAAAATGAACAAATGTTTTGATTACAACAGCAGCCATTCCTGACATAACTCCCAAAATAACACTTAATATTATGATAAATTGTTTTCCTGTTAAATATTTTAATCTTAATCGGAGTAGTTTTCGTGTTATTTTATTCATAATTAATTATGCATGTTTAAATTTTTAAGCATTCTTTAAGTTATATGGTGTTTTGTTGTAATGTTTTTGAGGGTGTTAAAATACAAAAATCTATTATTAATAGATAAATTATTTGATAAATTATCGCATATAAGAAAAATATAACTATTTTTGAATAGTTATTTTGAATTAGTCTATTTATGAATAATAAAAAAGAAGATTTCGGATTAGATCCGATAAGAGAAAAAGTAAAGGAAGTGTTTGTTAATTTCCTGGAAAAAAATGGTCATCGTAAGACTCCCGAGCGTTTTGCCATACTTGATGAAATATACATGCAAGAGGAGCATTTTGATATTGAAACTCTGTATATTGATATGAAAAATAAAAATTACAGGGTAAGTAGAGCAACCCTTTATAATACTATTGATATATTGTTGGAATGTAATTTGGTGGTAAAGCATCAGTTTGGTAAAAATATTGCTCAATTTGAAAAGGCATATAATAATAAACCTCACGATCATTTAATTTGCACAATATGCGGAAAGGTTACTGAGTTTAGTGATGCCAGAATTGATGAAATAGAGGAAAGAGCTGCCAAACAACATGGATTCGAGTTATCTCATCATGCTTTGTATTGTTATGGTATTTGTAGCGATTGTCGTAAAAAACAAAAGAAAGTAGATTAAAATTTTAAATCTTTAATTTCAATTAGTACTTCTTTTGATATTTTTATAAATCTATTTACAATATCAGTATATTTTTCAGTATTAATTCCGGTTTTAGCATTATTCTCAAGAGTTTCCATATCTTGTTTTAATGTATCAATACCCAACATTGCTACAGATGATTTTGCTTTATGTGCAATCTCTCCAAGTTTTTTATAATCTTTTGATTTTAATGTTTCCGAAAGTTGATTTATCAAAACAGGAATTTGATTTTTAAAAATATCTATTAATTCATTTTGAAAATTATTGTCGCCTTCACCTATTGATTTGATATAAGTTAAATCTACATATTTATAATTTTCCGAAATATTAGTTTTTTTCTTAGTATAAGAAACAGTTTTATTGGCATCTAATATTTTTTTATTTTTCAAAAAATCAAAAATAATACTGAATAAATCGTCAGGATCAAAAGGTTTTGATAAGTAACCATTCATTCCGGCTGATATGCATTTTTCTTTTTCTCCTTTAATAGCAGCAGCTGTTAAAGCAATAATAGGGATGTTGCTTTTGTTTGAGTCTGACATTTCTCTTATTTTTTTAGTAGCTTCATAACCATCCATTTCGGGCATATGTAGGTCCATTAAAATAAGATTAAAATCTTGTTTCTTAATTGCTTCTATTGCTTTAACTCCATTTGATGCAATAGTAACAGAAAATTTATTGCTCAATATCTTTTTTACGAAAAGCTGATTTATTTCATTGTCTTCTGCAAGTAATATTTTAATGTCAGTTGCTGTTGTATCAAATTCAGTAGTTGAATGTTTTTTTGTTTTAGATATAACATTGCCATTGCCGTGTTTATAAGTAATAGTTAAATAAAAAGAGCTGCCTTTATTTTCAGTGCTTTCCACTGTTAATGTTCCTCCTTGCAGCTCGGTTAGTTTTTTTGATATTGTAAGTCCCAATCCTGTTCCTCCGAATTTTCTTGTTGTAGCACTGCTTGCTTGCGAAAAACTCGAAAAAATATGTTTTATTTTATTTTTGGTAATACCAATGCCTGTATCATTTACTACAAAACTTATTGTGCTTTGTTTTTTATCTTGTTTGATAACTTTTGTGACTAATGATATACCTCCTTTTTGAGTAAATTTGACTGCGTTTCCCAAAAGATTCAGTAATATTTGATTTAATCGGGTTGGGTCGCCTATAATAAACTCAGGCACACGGTCGCCGATATTGATTTTGAAAAACAGATTTTTGCTTTTTGCTTGTTCTTTATAAATTTGTTCAATTCTGTTTAATAGTTCAAAAAGATTAAATTCAATTTTTTCAAATTCAAGTTTTCCTGCTTCTATTTTTGAGAAATCAAGAATGTCATTAATTATTGTTAATAAGTTTTTTGTTGATATAAGAATATTTTCAAGATATTCGTTTTGTTCCGAATTAAGATTAGTGTCGGCAAGTAGTTTTGCCATACCCATAATTCCATTCATTGGAGTTCTTATTTCGTGACTCATATTTGCTAAAAATTCTTCTTTTATTTTAGCAGAAGTTTCTGCTTGTTCTTTTGCTATTGATAATGCATGATTTTGTTCGTTTATTCTGCTTATCATGGTATTAAAACCTGTAATAAGTTGTCCTATTTCATCATTACCCGTTTGTTTAATTCTCACACTATAATTACTGTTTTCAGATACTTGTTGCATTATATTTGTGAGATTGATAATAGGCTTTGATATCAGTTGTTGCAGCCAAATAGATATTAGTAAAGAAATAATAAATGCAGTAACAAGAATTATTATAAATACTTTAATAAAGTTATTTATTCGTTGTGAGTAATCATCAAGCCCTGAATACAGGAAAATAGAACCTATGTCTTCGTTATCAAAAAATATATGTCGGTTTATTAATAAAGCGTTGTCTTGAAATGCAAAAGTATCTTTTGATGCAATAAAATCTATATTTGTTTCGGCATAAGTGCTGTCGGATAGATATTCAGCAAAAAGAGTTCTATCTGGATTATAAATACGTGCTATTTTTATGTTTTTGTTTGCTACTAATGTTCCCAGTATTTCATTTGCTGATAGTTGATGTTCGTAAATAATACTGGCTTCGGCATTGTTGCCTACAATTTCGGCAAGTATATTTAATTCTCGAAGAGTAGAAATTTCATATTGTGATTTATCGTATGCAAAAAATATAAGTCCTGACAATAGTAATGACACCAAACTTGTGGCACCAAGCAAGGAAACGATTTTTATTCGTATTGATAAATCTTTAAAATTCATCTTCGTCGCTCGAAATAATTTTTGCCAGAAGTAATAATTTGGGGTTAATTATTATATTGTGTGATTTTGCTATTTTATTGTTTATTTCAAATTGATAATCGGAAAATTGCGGTGTAAAATTTATAATACCGCCATCATCACAAAAATACATTATTTCATCGCCAATGGTAAGTATAGGTTTATCAGATAGTTTAGCCAGTATTTTCAGTAATTCATATCTTTCGATATCAGAAAAAAATACTATTTGACACTTTTCTAAATCAGCAACATTGTTTGTTCTGATTATTTTCCATGATTTACCGTTTGCTTTTCGTCCTGTCATGGTTTTTTCAAGAATAACGCCAAACGGGTCGTTTTTATATATACCTAAAGTAATAGTATTAGATTGTTTTGAAGGTGTATCCCATTTAATAAATTTTGCAAAATTAAAAATATAAGCAGCTTTTATTTCGTATTCCGAATATTGGCACATTCCGCTTTTAATTCCGGTAATTGCAATAATCAGAAATAAAAATAATTTATATTTATGTTTACTTATATTCATTAATAAAATTTATTTTTTTATTTCAAAAATATTTATTTCAACTTTTCGATTATATTTAGAGTTGGTGCTGCCGGCTGCTGCTTCACCAAAACCTTTAGCTATTAATTTTCGTCTGTCAACATTATTGTCAATAAAATATTTTAAAACATTTTGAGCACGCTTACGTGATAATGACAGATTAAATTGTTTTTCACCTTGAGAATCAGTAAAACCATATATTTCGGCACCAAGATTCGGGTTGTTTATTAAAATTTTACAAATGTCATCCAAATCTTTATATGCGTATTTTGGTATCTTATCTTTATTTACATCATAATATATTTTATAATAATGTATGTAATTTCTTTGCGAAACAGATGAATTGCGAAATGATATTCCGGTCTTATATTCATCCTTAGATGAATATGTAGGTTTGTGTGTAAATTGATTTGAAGATTTAGATTTTATAGGTGGTGCCGTATAAAAAGTATCAACTCCTATAACTGTCATTTGCAATGATTTATTTTTATCACCTTCCGAATAAAAATGGGTTTCTTTAATTTTATCTTTTTGTCTTGCATTGGCATCTAAAATATTTAAAGTAACAACATCAGTTGTTTCTATTGCATCTTCAATTAAATTTAATAACGATTCTATACTCTCTTTTTCATTTTTGGAAACTTTTTCGGATGCAACATAATTTATGTGCATAGTATCAGTTGTTTGTATTATATTTTCAACTAATTCGAGTAAATGGTCGTAATATTTTGGTTGTTTTGGCAGGTCATCAAGTAGTATTGAATCAGCTTCTGCTGTTTTATACATATCGTAAAACATATTGTTTACAGTAACTTTCTCACCTACGGTTTTATCATTAATATTTATAGGCTCAAGCCAAATTTCTTGGTATAATTCATAAAAATATGTTTGATAAGGAATATAAACATTAATTAATTGAGGTAAATAATCTTTTGAACTGATAATAATATCGTAATTTTTTGCGGGAGGAAATATCATCAGATATTTTCCTGTTTTAGGAACAGGATTATAAACATATTTAACTCTTTGTCCTGTTTCATTATCGTAAACTTTTATGTCAACATCAACCGGTTTGGGTGGATTTCCTGCTTTAATAACACCTTTGACAAGAGTAAGTGGTATGGGGTCTTGAAAGTTTACTTTAAAAATATTGTATTTATCATAGATGTTGTTTTTCGATGTGGAAAAATATCCTGTTTGTCCGTTTGCACACAATACAAAAAATAAATCATCTTTTGTGCTGTTGGGGAAACCCAGATTTTCAGGCTCACTCCAAGCATTATTTTTAAAAGTGCTTTTGAAAATATCGTTTCCGCCAATGGTTTTATGTCCTTCTGAGCTAAAATACAATGTTACATTGTCGGGATGAATAAACGGTGAATTCTCATTATATTTGGTATTTATAATACTACCCAAATTTTCGGGTGTATCCCAATCTCCTTTTCGGGTTCTTTTACTTTTATAAATATCGGTTCCACCAAAACCACCCGGTCTGTCTGAAACAAAATATAGTGTATTTCCGTCAGGAGTAATACTTACGCGTCCTTCATTGTGATTTGAATTTATTCTTTTGTTTAGTTTTTTTATATCAATAACTGTATTACCGTCTATTTTACCTTCGAAAATATCTTTATCGTCTTCGTATCCTATATCAAGAAAAATTGTCTGTCCATCGGGTGATAATCCTGCAAGTGAAATTTCTTTATTTTTATATTTATTATGATTTTCAATAAGCAATTCCATAGGTTTTTCCCAGTTATTATCAGCACCTTTGTGTGATATCATGATAGAAGTAACAGGAAAATCAGTTTTACCCAAACCTATTGTTCTCATATAAACAAGTGTTTGATCATCGGCAGAAGTCATAGGACTATATTCCGATTCCATTGTGTTTATGGGATGTTCAAGAATATTTATTTCGGCTTTAAATGTTTTTGTGGTTATCTCTTTAGCATTGTTACAAATAGTAATCATCCTTTTTGCATTTGCCAATGTTTCTTTATCAATAGGTTTTTGTTTTTTGCTTTCGGCAATATACTTGTTAAACTGCTCAATGGCTTCATCAAATCGGTATGTGTAATGATAAAGTGTTCCTAAATCGTAATGAACAATCAGAGGTATTTCAATGGTTTTGTTTTTACTTGCTTCTTCAAGATAGGGTAGTGCTTTTAATTTTTCATATTTAGTATTAAGGTAGCAAGCTCCAATGCGATATTTTATTATATAATCATTTATAGCCGAATCTATTGATAAAAACAGAGGAAGTGCTTTGTCAAACTCTTCGTATTGAAAATATTCATTAGCTTCTTTAAGTTTCTTTTTTTCTTCTTGTGTAAGTTGTGAAAAACTTTGCAAAGAAGTAAAAATAAACAGTATAATTAATATGTGTTTTAAATAAATACGCATTCATTAAAATTATAAGTCTAAAATATTAATTTTTTCTTTAAGTTTGACATAATAATATCAATTTATTTGTTCAACTAATCATGTTATGAATGCATTTCAACATATTTTTTTTAAAATAACAAAAAATAGCCATTATAAAACGGATCAAAACGGAATAATTAACAGGTATTTTGTTGAAAAAAACAATTGGAAAGAGCATCTTGATAATTCAAAACAATATATTTTAAATTTTATTTCAGATTGTGTCGATAAAAATATTGCCATTCTCGGCAGTGGTTGGTTGCTTGATGTTCCTGTTAATGAAATTTTATGTAAAAATAATAAACTCTATTTGTTTGATATTAATCATCCTAAGCAGCTTGTAAAGAAATACGGTAACGAAAAAAATATTGAGTTTGTTAAAGCTGATTTAACAAATAATCTTGTTGATGCTCTTACTTATGCAAAAAAGTTTAATGAATTTGCAGAAATTGTTACTAATGTCATACCACTGAATTTTAACAAATATGATTTTGTAATTTCTCTTAATTTACTGAATCAGCTTGATATTTTACTATGTGATTTACTTAAAAAAAAGTTTAATATTACCGATACAGCTTTGATTGATATACGACAAACTATTCAGCAAAAACATTTATTTGCTTTACCAAAAGGCAAAAGTTGTATTATTACCGATTATAGTGAAATTAATTATAGGCAAAGTATTAGCGACGGTAAAGTAAATCAGCTTATATATACTCCGCTTGACAATTTAAAAAATAAAAAAGAGTGGTTTTGGAATTTTGATACTAAAAGAACATACAAACAAGGTTTTAAAACAATGTTTAAAGTAGTGGCAGGGGAGGTTTGATTTAATTATACAATGATTTAATGATATAATGCCACAATGCAATAATGCAGAAAACTTGTCCGCCTTTGGAGAATGCAATAATGAGTTGAAAATTGTTTATGCATAAATTATTTGTAATCATTTCGAACGATAGTGAGAAATTCCTTTGCGACTTAGCGTCTTTGTGTGAGAAATCTTAATTTTCTAACTTTTAACAATTTAACCTTTAATGTCTAGCTTCTATTAGTCTAACGTCTATTAGTCTAACGTCTATTAGTCTAGTTTCTAACAGTCTAAACTTATGTTTTTATATTATCGGATAATATATTAATATTGTAAAATTAAAAACAGATAATCAGTTTATAAAAATAAAAATATGAAAGGAATAATATTAGCAGGCGGAAGCGGCACAAGATTGTATCCAATAACCAAAGGAGTTTCAAAGCAGTTGTTACCTATTTACGATAAACCCATGATTTACTATCCGCTTACTACATTAATGTTGGCGGGAATAAAAGATATATTAGTAATATCAACACCCGAAGATTTACCCGGATTTAAGAGACTTCTCGGTTCGGGAAAAGAGTGGGGGATAAATCTCAGTTATGCCGAACAACCTTCACCTGACGGACTTGCTCAGGCATTTATTATAGGTGATGAATTTATAGGAGATGATGATGTTTGTTTGGTGCTTGGTGATAATATTTTTTACGGTCACGGATTACAAAGTTTACTTGAAAAAGCCCGAAAAAATGTTGAAGATGACAAACAAGCCACTGTTTTCGGATATTTTGTAAACGACCCCGAACGTTATGGTGTAGCAGAGTTTGATAAAAAGGGAAATGTTATCTCTATAGAAGAAAAACCTGAAAATCCAAAGTCGAATTATGCGGTTGTGGGATTATATTTTTATCCTAACAATGTAATTAATATTGCAAAAAATATAAAACCTTCGGCACGCGGAGAACTTGAGATAACTACCGTTAATCAAGAATATTTGAAACAAAAAGCCTTAAAAGTTGAGCTTATGGGACGCGGCTATGCTTGGCTTGATACAGGAACTCACGAAAGTTTGATTGAAGCAAGTAATTTTATTGAAACACTGCAAAAACGAACCGGGCTTATGATTGCATGCCCTGAAGAGATTGCTTATTACAAAAATTATATTTCAGTAGAGCATTTGTTAAATTTGGCAAAACCTTTAAGTAAAAATGCTTACGGAAAGTATTTAATAAATTTAACAGAAAAACAATAAAAAAATTATAAAAGCATAGAGTCTCTATAAAAAATAAATATATTTTTGTTGAAATTATAATTGAAATTTAATTTCTGTTTTAAAAGAAATTATAAAAAGAATGATATGACAAGAATTAAAAATATTTGCTGTATAGGTGCCGGTTATGTGGGAGGTCCTACAATGTCGGTAATAGCACAAAAATGCCCTGAAATAAATGTTACTGTTGTTGATATTAATGAGCAACGTATTGCCGATTGGAATGATAAAGATTTAAGTAAGTTGCCGGTTTATGAACCGGGCTTAGATGAAGTGGTAAAAGAGGCTCGCGGACGAAACCTGTTTTTTTCTACTGATATAGATAAAGCCATTGACAAAGCAGAAATGATTTTTATTTCGGTAAACACGCCAACCAAAACTTATGGAAAAGGTAAAGGAATGGCTGCCGATCTTAAATATATTGAGTTGTGTGCACGTCAGATAGCACGTGTGTCAAAAACTGATAAAATTGTTGTTGAGAAATCGACATTACCGGTAAGAACAGCCGAAACATTACGTTCAATTCTTGATAATACAGGAAATCATGTAAAATTTCAAATACTTTCAAATCCTGAATTTCTTGCCGAAGGAACTGCTATTGCAGATTTGCATAATGCCGATAGAGTATTAATAGGTGGCGAAGAATCTGACGAAGGACACGAGGCAATGCAGGCTTTAGCTGATGTATATGCTCATTGGTTGCCTAAGGACAGAATATTGCTTACAAATGTTTGGTCGTCAGAATTGTCGAAACTTACGGCAAATGCTTTTCTTGCTCAAAGAGTTTCGTCAATTAATTCATTGTCGGCACTTTGTGAAAAAACCGAAGCAAATATCGAAGAGGTTGCTCGTGCCATTGGTTCGGATAGTCGTATAGGTTCAAAATTTTTAAAATCATCAGTAGGATTCGGAGGTTCTTGTTTTCAAAAGGATATTCTCAATCTTGTTTATATTTGTCGCAGTCTTGGTTTACAAGAGGTTGCCGATTATTGGGAGCAAGTAATTATTATGAATGATTATCAAAAACACAGATTTGCCGATAAAATAATAACAACACTATTTAATACTGTTTCGGGTAAGAAAATTGCTTTTTTGGGTTGGGCATTTAAAAAAGATACAAATGATACACGTGAAACAGCAGCCATGTATGTAGCCGATATTTTAATGGATGATTTGGCGAATATTGTTGTTTATGACCCAAAGGTAAAACCTGAACAAATGTTTGCCGATGTAGATTATCTTAATACAAGAAGTGAGCAACAAAACAGAGAACAATTAAAACCTGTTAATAATCCTTATGAAGCATGTAAAGATGCTCATGCAGTTGCAATTTTAACCGAATGGGATGAGTTTAAAGATTATGATTGGCAGCGTATTTATGATAATATGATGAAACCGGCTTTTGTATTTGACGGAAGAAATATTTTAGATAAAGAAAAGCTGGAAAAGATAGGGTTTAAATATTTCGGAATAGGAAG
>CAYRJP010000028.1:15302-17690 GCA_964424425.1 uncultured Bacteroidales bacterium
ATAGAAGTTTAATATCTAACGTCTAATAGTATAGTAGTCTAATATCTAGTGTCTAAATTAATAACTAAGATTAGTAAATAACAAAAAAAGATGACTGATAAATTTTTTAAATTTTTTGATAAAAAACGTTTGTTAAGTCAACTTTTTCAAATTGTTACGGCACTTTGGTTTTTTAGGATGGTATTGCCGGGTGTTAAATATTTCTTTATTCCTGTTTTTATTGTTTTAACAGTTTTTGTTATTGCGTTTTATTATAGAATTATATTTAAGCGAGGTTATCTTTTTGAGTTTCTAAAAACATTTAATCCTCTTTTGATTTTAGGATTATTTTTTGTTTTTGCATTGTTTAATTCCGATAAAATATATGAAAAACCTTTACGCGATATTTTCGAATATTTTGTAAATTTTATTTTGTTAATAACATTTTTTATTCTCACTTATCAATCAAAAAATAAACTTGGTTTTATTTATGTTTTTAACAAAACTACCCGAATAATTTGGATTTCGGCATTTGTAGTTGCAATTATGGGGTTAGTGAAATATTTACTGCAGTTAGCAGGTGTTCATATTCTTACTCATACTCCTTACGGGACTTCATTCAATGCTGATAAAAACTTTTTTGCATTGTATTCAATGCTTGGAATTATAGGTTTATTGCCTCGATTATCAAAATCCGATACAGGTAATAAAAGAATAATCAGTTATACTGTTTTAACAGTTTTACTGTTAAATATTTTATTTTCGTTTGCTTATCGTTCGGTATTTTTGCTATTATTAGCTTTTGTGTTGATGCTTTTTTTGCAACTATTATCTCTGTTTGGCAATAAGTCAGAGTTTGTTTATAATTTATCGAAAAATTTAAGAGTTTACAGTATAATTTATATTATTATAATATCCGGTTTTGTTATTACGGCTTCTATTAATATTAGTTTTTCAAATAAAATAATTGATAATTATTATTCGTCGGTTATTAATAAAGAAAATATAAAAATTGATAAAGATGAAATTTATACCGATGCTTTTCATTTCAATAGGTGGAATTATGCAATAGAATTATTTAAATCACGTAGTGTGGTTAAAAAACTTTTTGGTGACGGATTTAACTATTTATCGGATTTTGGTAAAAAATATCTTAATGATGAGTCAAAATCCGATTACCCGCATAATCCCGTTTTGTCCGGATTACTTTATTCAGGAATTACGGGAACGGTGTTTATACTGTTTTTTTTGATGATTGCATCATATTATACGATATTGTATTTTACAAAATATCCTTTGTTTTCATTGATGTTATTTGTATCAATGTTTTTTATATTATTTAGTGGTAACAGTATTTTTAGTGTGCCTATATTTTTGTTTCTTTTTTCTTTAGCTTTTTTAATACGACATCAAGAAATAACAGAGCTTAAATCAATAATGAATATTAATAAGCCCGGAGCTAAATTTTTAAAAGAATTGTTTGACTACATCTTGGCATCATTGGCTTTGGTTGTTTTGTTTCCTTTGTTAATAACAGTCGGGTTGATAGTCGGGTTTACAATGGGATGGCCTGTTGTTTATACACAAATAAGAATAGGACAAAACGGGAAACCGTTTAAACTGCATAAATTTCGTAGTATGAAAAAGATAAAATCAAATACTACTGTAGCTGCAAGTGAACAAAATCGTGTAACACGTTTTGGTAAATTTATGCGTAAATACAAACTTGATGAATTACCCGAACTTTGGAATATAATTCGCGGAGATATGAGTTTTGTTGGTCCCCGTCCCGATGTTCCCGGATATGCCGATAAACTTTCAGGTAATGATAGGGTGATTTTACAACTTAAACCCGGATTAACAGGTGCTGCATCGCTAAAATATATGTATGAAGAAGATTTGTTGGCAAAACAAGAAAATCCACAGGATTATAATGATAAGGTAATTTTTCCCGACAAGGTGTTGGTAAACAAAAAATATATGGATAGATGGACACTTTGGCTCGATTTAAAAATTATTATTTTAACGGCATTGGGACATTCAATGCACGAAGATGAGTTTTTGTAATAGTTGAAAGTAAAAAGTTTATAAAGTTGAAAGTTCCGCCGAAGGTTGAGCACTTCGATAAACTCAGTATAAACTTTCGAAGCCGGCATTGGCAATAAAGAATAAATTAAAATTAGTGTTAATTAGTGTAATTTGTGGTTAAAATCTTTATGGAACTTTGTGTTCTTTGTGGTAAAAATAAAACTTAATTAACTGAAATTCTTAATGTTGAAAGAAATTGAGCGTAGCGAAATTATTTATATGTTCTTAAATGTCTTATATGGTTCAAAAAATTAATTAGCGTAGCGAATGCGATAGTGAGTTGAAAGTTTATAAAGTTAAAAGTTGTGGTGGAGGCTGAGC
>CAYRJP010000029.1:0-17516 GCA_964424425.1 uncultured Bacteroidales bacterium
AAAACATTAGGAGCATATCATCTCATAAATCAAAGGATGATAATAAATACCGGTTCTTCAATGAAATTGATAAATACATACTTTAAAACATTATAATTATGGGACATATAAAAGAACCTAAAGGAATAGATTTTGTTATTCAAAGTCCACCTTTAACAGAGAAAGAGAAAAAAATAATAAGTGAATTTATAAAAAAAGCAAAATCTAAAAAAGTTCCAAAAAAGAAGACAATAAAAAAAGAAACAGTATAATAACCAAAATATTATATCCAAAGACCGGACTTTCTTTTACAATTACTTTTATACTTAACTCTTTCAAGATGCAATAGAGAAATCTCTTTTTAGAACTTCACATTATACTTTTTAATAATATTTATAAAAGCATCAAGAAGTTTAGGATTGGTTTCAACGGCATTTCCAATAACAATCATATCGGCTCCTGCATTTAATGCATCGGAAAGTTGTTGTTTGTTTTTTATGCCGCCACCTACTATAAGCGGAATATTTATATTTGTTTTCACTGCGACAATCATTTCCGTGGAAACGGGCATTTTTGCACCACTTCCCGCTTCAAGATAAATTGCCTGTAATCCGAGCATTTCACCGGCAACAGCTGTTGCCACAGCTATATCATTTTTCCCGTAAGGGATAGGCGTAGTATTACTCATGTAAGAAACCGAAGTGTCAATTCCCGAATTGATAAGCATATATCCGACAGGAAAAATATCAATTCCCGATTTTTTAAGTTTAGGTGCCGCCAACACATGATTGCCTATTAAAAATTCAGGATTCCGCCCCGATATTAACGATAACAGTAAAATACCGTCGGCATTGTCGCTCACTTGCAAAACACTGCCCGGAAACAGATAAACGGGTTTTGATGTATGTTTCTTTACAATCTCAACAGTTTTGTCTATTCCGTTGAAAACTATACTGCCACCTATTAAAATTATATCGGGCAACTCTTTATTTTCTACCAATGACAATAATTTAACAAGCGACTCTTCGGTGTGTTTATCGGGGTCTATTAACAGGGCAAGTGTTTTTTTACCGTCAATTATATTTTTATGTAACAATTTTTTCAGCATCAATACAAATATAATAAAAGTGACAAGTAAACAAGAATAAAATATTTTACTTTACTATGAAACAGGCATTTTTGACACACAATAAGTAAGAATGTTATCTTCAATTATTCTGTAATACACGGGATAACTTTTTTCATATCCTTTTTTGATTACTCTTATGGTAAAATGTCCTTTATCGGCATCAAATTCAAATTTTGAAACCATCATATCATGAAAATCAAGTTCTTTTTCAAAAATTTTAAACACACTCTCTTTGGCACTCCAGCAAATAGTTTGTTTTTCAATGTCGGTGCACCAATCAAGCTCTTCGGTATTTAAAAATTTATGTTTAATTCGGCTTACACGCTCCGATATTTTTTCTATATCAACTCCCGGAAAGTAATTGTTTGATATAATTACCGCGACAAAATCATGCGAATGAGAGATTGAAATATTTAAATTACTGTTTACTATAAATGGTTTGTTGTGTTCTGTGTAACTTATTTCTATTCGTTTTTGCAGCAATTCGGCAAATAAAATTCTTACTGTCAGCCACTCTTTTTTACGCTCAAGATTTGATATTTTAAGATATTGCTCCGTTTCCTCATCTTTCAAAGGAAAAACCGTTTCAAGAACACTCAATTCTTCATCTTTTCCCCAAATACCAAGTGTTGTTGCATGAGCAATTTTTTCGTTAACGATTAATGCCATTGGTCAGAATATAATAAATTTTTTACTAATTATCTCTCCATTCAAGAGTTTCCATCAGATGAACAATATCAGCATCAATATATTTAATTACAGGAGCAAGTGAATCTTTATTGGGGGTTACATTAAAATACAGTGAACCGCGTAAAAAATGCTTTGTACTGTCGGTTAAAAAAAACTGAATATTTGATGCTGCATTACCCTTAATTTCATATTTTATTCCGTAAACTTTCTTATCATCGTTTACATAAACATCCTCAATAATAGCATCGGCTTTTATGGTATGTTTATAAACAAAGGTTCGTGAATCGTCAATCAGTTTTTCAACTCTGTTTTGTTTGTTTATATCATCGTATGTCAAATATATTGTTGCTTTATACTGCGGATATTCAATATTTATCCAATAAATTCCTTTTTCGGATTCTTTATTTCTGACAATCAAGCTACTCGCAGGCATCTCAAAAGAATATGGCAATACCGCCGGTGTTTCTTTATATTCCTTTTCGGGAAGGTCAATTCTGAAATACCCGCGTGGTTTGGGTGTGTATTCCTGCTGACACGATACTATAACAAAGACAAATACAATTATCGGGAATATCCTTTTTAACATAATTATAATAATTTTTTATACGGCAAATTTAAAAACATTCAACATAAAAACGTTACAAAAATCATTTAATTACACCTTACATCCCATAACTAATATATCATCTATCTGATTATTATCATCTTTCCAGTTTATAAAAGTTTGTTCTAAAATATTTTTTGCAGGTAACACTGCTTGCTGTATTCGCTGTGTATAACTTATACTTTGGTCTATGTGCTTTTTTTGCAGTCGTATTTTTTGTTCGGCAAGTTGTCTTTCGGTAACATCGGAGCTGTAAATCCGGCATATTTCAAATTCGGGCAAACCACGTAAAATAAATTACCTGTCGATAGTAGTTTTTATCTTAACTATTCGCCGTTTATCAATTTCTTCAATGGTAAAAGTAAATTGTTTATAAACTATCTTATCGTATAGTTTGGGAAATTCACCTTTAATTTCAAGTATCAATCCCGCCAAGGTATCGGCATCACCTTTTATATCGTCAAATACAGAGTTATCAGCATCAACAATTTTATAAAAATCGTTTAATAATATTTTACCGTCAAAAAGAAAGTTGTCTTTATTAATTTTTGAGAAATTAACTTCATCTTCATCAAATTCATCCGAAATATCACCTACTATTTCTTCAATAATATCCTCCATAGTAACAATTCCTGATGTTCCACCGTATTCGTCAACCACAATTGCCATATGTATTTTCTTCTTTTGCAACTCTTCGAGAAGGTCGTTTATTTTCTTTTTTTCGGGAATAAAATATGGCGGACGAATTAACGATTGCCAATGAAAATTATTCTTTTTTTGAATATGCGGCAATAAATCTTTAATATATAATATACCCTTAATATCGTCAAACGATTTGTCGAAAACAGGTATTCGCGAATATCCGTCATCAACAATATTATTTAAAACATCAGAAAATGAAGATGAAATATCAATAGCCAACACATCAACACGTGGTCGCATTATTTCAGACACCTCAGTATTTCCAAATTCTACAATACCTTTTAATATCTCTTTTTCTTCATCTAATCCGTCGGAAGCTATTTCCAAAGCACTTGATAAATCATTAATTGAAAAACTTTGCTTCTTTTTAAAATACTTATCAAGAAATCGAGCCGATGAAACTAATATACTTGTTACCGGCTTAAACAAAAACGACATTACTTGTAAAGGAATAGCCATTGACAATGCAAATTTACTTGAATATTTATTGGCATAAACTTTAGGGATAATCTCACCGAAAAGCAACAATAAAAATGTAATTAAAACAACTTGAATGATAAATCCTATAATTTGTGAACCTCCGAAATTTATCAACGAATTCATTAAATAAGTAGAAAGAATAACAATGGCTATATTTATAAAATTGTTTGACACTAATATGGTAGCCAACAATTTGCGTGGAGATTCAAGAAGTTTAAGTGCTGTTTTTGCCACATTCGATTTGCTGTTTTTTAAATTCTCAATATCATTTGGCGTAAGTGAAAAAAAAGCCACTTCAGAACCTGACACAAGAGCAGACAAAAACAGCAATACAACAGAAAGAATAATACCAAATACTAATGTAGTTGTCAACGGCAAAAAGATAATATTAATATCTGTTAATATTACCTGATATAAAAAAGGAGTATTTTCCAATTTAGTTTAAATTATTAATTAACAATACAAAAATATTGTTTTTGATTTAACAAAAACACTTTTTATCAATTTTTATAGATATATAACTCAAAAATAATCTTTTCTGCCAATATTAAAATAAGAGCTTTAAAATATATATCAAATCGCATACAATTTCTACCTTAATATGAGCCAAAACGTTTCCCTACACTTATCTTAAAATAATTATTATAAATATTAAAACGAGAATCAGTAAACTTAATATAATTCATATCAATAGTATAAATTAAATTACAGAACCACTCATCCTTGTTGTAACCTACGGCAAGCCTGCCTTGACTATAAAACGGGAAATTTGCTCTTAGTTTTGTTTTTCCTGATTTCTTGTAAAAATTAAGTTGAAAATCGAATCCTGTAAACAAAACTGCTGTAACACTAAAATATTCTTCAAAAATAAAAGACATACCATACCCCGGTGTAAACCTTATATTATTAGTATTTGTTGCTGTAATATCTTTTGTATCACCATACCATTCTTGTTCTTCCGGCAATATAAATGAAGAGTCTGCTCTTACTCTCGTAAACTTATCTCCTACCATAAGCATAAATGAACCTGCTGTATGTTTTTGTCGTTCTGTTTGTGCAAACGCTGCCTTCATTGAAAAATCCTTTGAAAAATCAATTGTTGAATAAAAACCGGTAGCATAATATTTAATATCAGGACGTAAAATCAACTCATGACCGGAAAAGTGATTATAATTATCAAGATACAGACCTTTGTAGGAATTGTAAAAAACAGCAAATCCTATATTCTTACCCTGAATATCAACACCTATCTTACTTGTTTTTGTATTCCCGTAAACATTCGTTTGAGGAAGTTTAAAAGCCAAAGCTATGCTAAATTTTTTATATCCCAACTTTACCCCAAAACTACCATTTACATTGGGTTTATAAATTATATTACTACGGTCGTTTATTAAATTCCTTATTGATAATTTTGGATTTTCATATAAAAAAAACGGGCTAACAGTATATTTACTCCTTATTTCTTCAATATTATCTGATTTTTTGTTTTTTCTGCCTGCCGTCGCAGTTATAGTATTAAATACTAAAATTAACACTAAAAAAAGTAGTTTTCTCACAAGTTTAAATATTAAATAATTTAGACAATAAATTTATAAAAAAATATTGATAATGAGTTTGGTCATTTATTATTTTAATAATAATCCGTTACTTTGCGTAAAAGATTATGGCAATGGGAAAAGAATCGAAACCTCATATAGGAATTTTCGGCAGACGCAACAACGGTAAAAGCTCACTGATAAATTTACTGTCGGGGCAAGATTTGGCAATAGTATCCGACATTGCCGGCACAACTACCGATCCTGTAAAAAAAAGTATGGAAATACCCGGAGTAGGTCCCGTTGTTATTATTGACACAGCCGGAATTGACGATGTGGGAGAACTTGGTTTAAAAAGAATAAAAAAAAGTATTGATACTATTAAAACCATTGATTTCGGACTTTTAATTTTTACCGAAAATAATTTTGGTGAACCCGAAGAAAAAATTATTGCAGAATTTAAAAAAAATGATGTCCCTTTTTTGCTTATTCACAACAAAGCCGATATATCAATTCTCAACTACGATTTAGCCGAACAACTGAAACTTGAATACAATATTGAACCTTTTAACTTCAGCACTATTGACAATAATTATTCGGCAGACTTACTTATATCTGCCATAAAAAAAGGTATTCCCGAAACTGCATACCTCTCAAAATCATTGGTTGGCGATATAATATCGGCAGGCGACCTTGTATTATTGATAACTCCCATTGATGCCGAAGCTCCCGAAGGAAGATTAATATTACCACAAGTGCAAGCAATTCGCGATATTCTCGACAACGATGCCGTTGCCATTGTTTGTAAAGAGCGTGAAGTTGACAGTTTACTGAAAAAACTTTCGCCCGAACCATCACTTGTTATTTGCGACAGTCAGGTGTTTTTAAAAGCCGGTGCTTCGGTTCCTAACCATATTCCGCTAACAAGTTTCAGCACAGTACTTGC
Organism: uncultured Bacteroidales bacterium; assembly: GCA_964424425.1. Lineage (GTDB taxonomy): Bacteria > Bacteroidota > Bacteroidia > Bacteroidales > SZUA-534 > GH45. The sequence goes on from CAYRJP010000029.1 coordinate 6,066, forward strand.
TCGCTACAAAGGCGATTTTCAAAACTATCTGAAAGGAACTCCGCATCTGTCAGAATTAAACGACGGCGATAAAATTCTTATTCTTGAATCGTGCACTCATCAAGTATCTTGCGACGACATTGGCAGAGTGAAAATACCTCGCTGGCTTACCAATTTTACAGGCAAGCAGTTGAGTTTTGAGATTGTATCGGGACTTAATAATATTCCCGGCAAAATTACCGATTATGCTATAATAATACAGTGCGGAGGCTGCATGATTACTCGCAAACAAATTATAAACCGACTAAAACCTGCCATTGACGCAGGCATTCCCGTAACCAACTACGGAATGGCTATCGCATACATGCACGGTATTTACCACAGAGCAATAGCTCCATTTGTAAAAACAGAAAAAAATACTTTGGATTATTTGTAAAAAACTACTCTTGTATATCAATATTATACTGCATTAATAAACCTGCAAGCCCCGACTGTGAAAATTTTGCTTTTTTTATATTATTATTTTCAGGATTTATTATATAATTATCCGATAAACTAAAATCAGCTTTTTCAAGATTCGTTCTATCAAAAATTGCTCCCGATAAATTACACCTTATAAACTTAGCATTTGACAAATCACTATCGGAAAAATCTGTTTCTATAAGCAAACAATCGGCAAAAACAGTATTTTTAAGTTTTATACCGTAAAACGAAACATTATTTAATGCACAATCGGCAAAAGATACCTCAAAAGCAAAATTATTGCTCTGTTCAAAATCAACACCCAACAATTTAGAATCTTTAAACTTCACTTTTCTAAATGCTGTATTGTTGATACGTGCCATACTCAAATTACAATTAACAAATTCACAATCAACAAATAATATCTCAGACAAATCGGCATCAAAAAAATTGCAGTTATTAAAACTGCAATTTTCATACTCTCCTTTTTCTAAAATATCGTTTGTAAAATCTTTATTTACAATACTTTTATCCTCAAATAAATTCATTATCAAATTTTATCTTAAAGTTATACCAATACCTCCTGTATGCATATTATATCCTTGGCGTGTATATTGGTAATAAATAACAAAAAATCCCATTTTTAAACGTGCACCGGCTTGAAAATTAAAATCAGTATTTTTTGTATCAACCTTCAACGGATCCTGTTCATAAGTACTTGCTTCAAAAGGATCGTTAGGATCTGCCACTGCATCAACTATAGGATAATTACCATAAAATCCGCCTTTAAAATGTCCCGAATTAAAACCTATTCCAATATAAGGTTGAAAAACAGGAATATTTACACTTACTAAAAACGAACCCACAAATGACGACATTTCCATATCAAATTTTTGATCATTCCAAAGGGCATCATTATTAATATTATCAACAACATTAAGCCTTTCGGGGTCTATTCTTAAAGTACTACCTGAAAATCCGGTATGAAATTTAGAGTAAGCAAATAAAACAGACATATTCAAGAAAGGCACACTCTTTACAACAGGAATCCATTGTTTAATATCATGCTTAACTCCCACTCCCCACATTCCTGTCGGCTCCATTGCAATACCCGAAGGCAACACTTTATTTACGGTTCCGCTAAAATCGGGTACATATCTAAACATTAACTCTATTCCCTTAGGAAGCCCTACTGCTCCTTGCAATGTCATCATTCCGCCAAAATTAACTCCCAATCCTTTAAAAGCAGGAAATTCAAGACTTTGACCTCCAAATATTCTTGTCATATTAGGCGGATTAACACTTGAACCTGCACTTACCGATGGCGTTGACGACTCTGAGAATGTATATTGAGGCATATTCAATTCTCCCGTACTAAATGTATTTGCTTCAACAGGCACTATCGAATAAGTTCCGCTAAATGTAACATCAAAACCTAAAGTACTGTGAACTTTTGCCGTATTTGCCCAACCTCCGCTCATACTTACTTCCATTGCTTGTGCAAACGGATTCATATACTCCGACACATAAGGCTCCCACTCGCCTATACCAAAGCTCTCCAACGTTTGAGCTTTTAATGTTGACTTTGACACCAACAATAACATTGCAGATATTAATACTAATGTGTAAATTGCTTTCATATCAATTATTTTTTGGTTAACAATTTTTATTTCTAACAAATTTATTAAAATATTTTCACTTTATAAGTTATATTGTTAAATGGCTGAATTTATTAATATACATACACATAAAACCGATAGTTTAAACATAAATATTTTTAATATTAAATATAACGAAAAAATTGATTATAAATTATGTTCTTTCGGTTTGCATCCTTGGGATATTGACAAATGTAATGTCAATAATTACTTAAACAAATTAAATAACCTTTGTAAAAACAATAAAATTGCAGCAGTTGGCGAGATAGGCATTGACAGAGTTATTAACACTTCCATAGATATTCAAAAAGATATTTACATAAAACAAGTTGCCATAGCCGAAAAATACAATTTACCTGTTATTATACATTGTGTAAAAGCATACAGCGATTTTTTTGAGATATTAAAAAAACATACTCCAAAAACTCCAATGATTTTTCACGGATATAATTCTAATTTACAAACAGCCGAAAAATTAATTGAAAAAAAATGTTTTTTATCTTTCGGACAACAACTTTTAACTAATAAAAAACTTCAAGAAGTTTTTAAACAAATTACTGTTAACAATATTTTTTTTGAAACTGACAATTCCATTGAAAAAATAGAAAATATTTATAAAAAAGCCGCTGAAATTTATCAAATTAATATTGATAATCTGAAAACACAAATTTTTTCTAATTTTGCAAATATTTTTAAATCTGATTTACTATTTAAATATAATGCAAAATAATTGGTTAGAAAGAACCGAACTTTTTATCGGAAAAGAAAAAACAGAGATATTAAAAAATAAAAATATTCTTGTTGTGGGGCTTGGCGGAGTAGGCTCGTATGCCGCCGAAATGATTTGCAGAGCAGGAGTAGGAAAAATGACAATTGTTGACGGCGATGTGATTTCCGAAACCAATATAAATCGACAACTGCTTGCTTTACACTCAAACAAAGGACAAAGCAAAGCCGAATTAATGACAAAACGCCTTAAAGATATTAATCCCGATATTGAAATAACTGCTATAAGCGAATTTATTCGCGATGACTATATGAAAGAAATTTTAAATGAAGACTTTGATTATGTAGTTGATGCCATTGATACTTTATCACCAAAAATATATCTGATTTATCATTCGTTAAACAAAGGTTTAAAAATAATAAGTTCAATGGGTGCCGGCGGAAAACTTGACCCTTCTCTTGTTCAAATTGCAGATTTAAAAAAATCTTACAACTGCAAGCTGGCAAGAAACTTGCGAAAGCGACTGCGTAAACTCGGTGTAAACGGTGGTTTTAAAGTTGTTTTCTCACCCGAAGATGTTAATCCCGAAGCCGTTATTAAAACCCCGTATGAACAGAATAAAAAATCAAATGTGGGAACAATATCGTATATGCCCTCTTTATTTGGTATTTATTGTGCATCGCAAGTTATCAGGGATTTAATTGATAATTAATGATTTATATGTATGAAAAAAATATTTTTGATAATTATAATAAGCATTTATTTTAATAATTACAGCACCGCCCAAAACTGTTTCGATGCTTACGACTCATTATTTACTGATGAAACTGCAAATATGAATTACAATGAGTTTCACAAATTGGAACTGAACTTTTTAAATAATCTTAACGGTTGCAAAGCCATTGACTTTAATATTACCACAATTGAAGACGAAGATATTGTTTTTGATGCTTTACGCGGTAAAGTTGTTGTGCTTAACTTTTGGTTTACAACTTGTATTCCTTGTTTAAAAGAAATTCCCGAATTAAATAAACTTGTAGAACAAAACAGCAGCGATGAAGTTATTTTTATTGGTTTTGCCCGTGAAAACAAACAAATACTTGATGATTTTTTTAACCGATTCGGTATTTTTAAATACAAAATTATTCCCGAAGCCTACACCATTGCCGATAATTATAAAGTAATAGCTTGGCCTCAAAGCATGGTAATTGACAAAAACGGCAAAGTATATCAATCGTGGGCAGGTGTTGACCAAACTCCCGATGAGCTGATAAAACAAATTCAAAACGCCATTGACAGATGCTTATCAATGCCGGATAATTTATAAAAATAAAGACATAAAAAAACCTGTCGAATTCGACAGGTTTTTTTTATATAATAAATCTACTGTTTTATTACAAAACACCAAGGTCAAGCATTGCATCGGCAACTTTAATAAATCCGGCAACATTTGCACCCTTAACATAGTTAACATATCCGTCGTTCTCAGTTCCGTGTTTAACACAAGCACTGTGGATATCTCTCATGATTTGATGTAAACGAGCATCAACTTCTTCTCTGCTCCAGCTTAGCTTCATTGAGTTTTGGCTCATCTCCAAACCTGAAGTTGCAACACCACCTGCATTTGCAGCTTTACCCGGTCCGAATAAAACTTTAGCTTTTTGTATTACCTCTACAGCTTCAGGAGTACAAGGCATATTAGCACCTTCCGATACACAAATTACACCATTTGCAACAAGCTGCTCTGCATCTTCTTTTCCAAGCTCATTTTGAGTAGCACAAGGTAATGCAATATCAACTTTTTGCTCCCAAGGACGTTTTTTAGGAAAGAATGTAGCTTCAGAAAATTCATCAGCATAAGGAGCTACAACATCATTATTAGTAGCACGAAGCTCTAACATATAATCTATTTTCTCACCGCTGATTCCTTCAGGATCGTAAATATATCCGTCAGGACCTGAAATTGTAACAACTTTTGCTCCTAATTCTGTCGCTTTAGTAACAGCACCCCATGCTACATTACCAAAACCTGAAACAGCAACTGTTTTTCCTTCAAAAGTCTCACCTTTAGTAGCAAGCATCTCTTTTGCGAAATAAACATTACCAAAACCTGTTGCTTCAGGACGCACTAATGAACCACCCCAGTTAAGACCTTTTCCGGTCAATACTCCGGTATGCTCGTTACGTAATTTTTTATACATTCCAAACATGTATCCTATCTCACGACCGCCAACACCAATATCACCGGCAGGCACATCAGTATCAGGACCAATATGACGGAATAATTCAGACATAAACGCCTGACAAAATCTCATAATTTCAGCATCCGATTTTCCTTTAGGATCGAAATCTGAACCTCCTTTACCACCACCCATAGGTAATGTTGTAAGGCTGTTTTTGAAAATTTGCTCGAAACCTAAAAACTTAAGAATACTTAAGTTTACACTTGGGTGAAAACGCAATCCACCTTTGTAAGGTCCGATAGCACTATTGAACTCAATACGGTAACCGCGATTTACATGAACTTCTCCTTTATCATCAGTCCAAGTAACTCTGAACATTAAAGTTCTTTCCGGTTCAACCAAACGCTCAATAATTTTAGCATTGTCATATTTTGGATTTTCGTTCACAAAATCAACGATGGTTTCCAATACCTCTTCAACTGCTTGAAGAAACTCACTTTGACCGGGGTTTTTCTTCTCAACCTCTGCCATTATTTTTTTTAAATCCATATGATTTGTTTTTTAAAAAAATCTTTTGTTTTGTTACGTAAAATTAAAAACAAAGTTATCATTTTTTTGTTGTGCAAATTTTAATCTTTGTTTTTAGCTGTGCAACATATTTTTAAACATTTATTTAGGTGAAAATTTATGTAAAAAATCAGTAGAATAAATAAAAAACTTGTTTACTTTGCAACCGATTGCACACCTGTTAAACCAGCATGCTAATATCTGCAAAACACTACCTGTCAGTGAGTTATGAAATGTAAAATTACAATATTTTTCATTATATATGAATAAAAAATACTATTTTGGCTTTTTAATTAAACCCACATTATTTTTTCCGTCAATTTTTATTTCCAAAAAATCGCGAAAATTTACATGTCGCACAAATTCATCTTCGTAAACCGCCTGTTTTTTATTCAAAAAATCTATATCGTAATAGCCGTCATTTATAAAAGGATTGATAGTAAAATATCCTACACTAAACGATGTTAAGTTCTGAAAGAAATGAGTTCCCTGACTCGGATCAATTCTATAATCTTTTAATCCTGATTCAATAATTACACGTGCTTGTGAAATATCCGACCATTTAATAGGTATTCCCAACCAAGGGTCGCTTGACCCCCAACGTCCCGGACCTACAAGAATATAATTTTTATTTTCTTCAATAAATTTCTCATTTATTTGATTAAGTATCGGAACTATTTTATGATTGTTGGAAGCATCAAAATTTTCAGGCTTCACATACACAACATCATATACATCTTTTACAATTCCGTTACCCAAAGCCGATTCACAATAAATAAGCCAATCTTCTTTTTTATCTTTACTGAAATCTATTTCAATAACATCGTGAGTCTCTACAATAGGACGTATTTGTAAAAAATTAAATATATACGGATCTCCCTGTTTCACATTAAGATTTACAGCAAATTCTATTTCTACCGGATTATTCATCTCTTGCGAACCAATTCTAAGCAAAGTACTGATTATTTCTGCCAAAGGAAAAGAATTATATTTTAAGATATTAGCAAACGTTATAAGTTTTTTTCCTGCATAATTAACACCATCTCGCAATACATTATCTTGATAATCGTAAGTTGATGCTATACTCGATATTGATTTGTCGGCTTCGGCATCTTTTACTTTTAGTTTCAATAAGTTTATATCATCATCTACCGACAATTTAAACGCATCTACATCTAAATCAAGTGCATAAAAGAATTTTTGAGTATCACTAATTGCAAGTTTAGGGTCGGATAACTGAAGTACCTTTTTAGGATATTTAGGACTAAAACGCAAAGTTTTACCTCCATCAACAATCTGCTTACCTAAGCCAAGAGCTATATTTACTATTCCTTCTTCGGGTTTTTCGGGATGAATAGGATAAAAATTTATTGAACGGGTAACTCCCGAAAATGTAGGATAAAACCTGCTCCCGTATTGTGTTCCACACACTTCTTGAATAATAACACCCATTTTTTCTTCATCAATAATATTCTTTGTGGCTTTCATATATGCCTTACTACTTTTGTAAAATGTTGAAGCATATACACTTTTAATAGCCTGACAAAGCATTTTCATCATTTGATCGCGATAATCGCTGTAAGGAATCATATATGTTGAATATATTCCGGCAAACGGCTGATAATGTGCATCTTCCAATACACTTGATGAGCGAATGGCTAAAGGCGTAGTATTAATATCTAAAAAAGCATGAAGAGCAGGAATTACCCTGTCGGGTAACGATGCCCGATTAAATGCTTCAAGTATTTCGGAATCGTCGGCAGTTGACAATGCTACACCATATAAATTATTCTTATCCATATACTCATCGAATACATCGGTGCTTAAAACCATTGTTCGCGGTATAGAAATAACAACATTATCAAACTGATACAATATTTGATGTTTTTTTATAAGAGTATCAATAAAAGCTAATCCGCGTGCCTTTCCTCCAAGCGAGCCATCTCCTACACGTGAAAAAATACAATATTGATCAAAATGTTTTTCATCAAAACGGGTTATAATACCCCTACCTCTGTTTAAACGATATTTTGATATTTCGTTGTAAATATATTTTCTAACCTCATTTATATCATCAAAATCTGATATATCGGAATCCCTGAAAATTGCACCTAATGAAAACAATGTTCGAGCATTAAGCCAACGTGAAAAATCATTTTTAAGAGCATGGTATTTGATAGACTCATCGGGCACACTTAATATTTGATGTTGAAACTGTTTTAAATTTGAAGCCTTACCTACAATACTTCTGTCGGGAAGTCTGAAGATAAAATCACCGAATGCAAATTCCTTTTTAATATATTCACTAAGCTCTTTTGAAAGTTTCGATGAATTTTTACTTAAAAATGCAGCTCCTATTTGCTCTACCGTCTTTTTATTATGCGTTTCCGACGATTGCATCAAAATACGCATATGTTTATTATCAGCTTTTATATGTTTGAAAAGATGAAATCCCGCATCAGCATCGTCAACCCCGTTGCGTTTATATCTAATATCAGTTATCACGCCAAGTATATTATGTTTATATTTTTCATAATATTTTACCGCATCTTCATAATTTGTTGCAAGAATAATCTTAGGTCGCCCGCGTTTACGAAGCATTTGCTGATATTCATTTGCCCCTTCTTTTTTAAAATCTTGCGACTGTTGCAGAATTATTTTATACATAGTAGGCAAATAACTGCTGTAAAATCTTATATTATCCTCAACAAGAAGTATAGCCTGAACACCAACAATTTCAATATCGTTTCGGGCATTCATCTTATCCTCAATAAGTTTTATTATTGCAAGAAGAATTTCCGACTCTCCTAACCACGAAAACACATAATCAATAGCTGATAAATCCTCGCGAGCCATACGCATACGCACCTCTCGCGAAAATGGTGTTAACAGCACAAAAGGAATACGCGGGTATTCTTGTTTAATACTTTTTGATAATGCAAAAGCATCGGTATCATCAATACTAAGCATTGATATTACCATATCAATATCATTCTTTTTTAACAATCGAAATGCTTTTCGCGATGTATTTGCATGAATAAAAATCGGCGGGTATCTCAAATTTAACGAAACATACTCTTCAAATATCTGCTCGTCAATTCGCCCGTCTTCTTCAAGCATATAGAAATCGTAATTTGAACAGATAATTAATATTTTATATATACGTTTCTGCATTAACATTTTAAATGCAGTCTCATTTATATAATATTTTTTAGTTTCAAGATAATCCGTATAAATTGACATATAATAATGTTTTTTATTTGTATTATAATTCTGATATTCAACCGAAATAGAGAAAAACTACTGAAGAAACAGTAAATAATATTTTAAATTAATACTGTAAATTGAGCTTTATCTTTTCTACATTAAGTTAAACAAAGTTATAAAGATATTGTTTTTTAAATATTTTGTGAAAATTATTTTGAAAATTAAAGTTTAATAATTAACATTGCATTGTTTTAAGGGATAAATAAATCTTACCCAAAAAATTACCTCATATTTCATGAGTCTTTTCATAAATAAAAATAATCAAATTATTATTTGAAAAAAACAAAACAAAAACAAAGCATTTTATATTATGTATGACATTCTCGAGTTGAACAAGAAACTTGTTTCTGAGTTAAAAGAGATTGCAAAGGGACTGAAAATCAAAAAGATAGAAACTTTGCGAAAACAAGATTTAATATACAAGATATTAGATCAACAAGCTATTGAAGCCTCAAAATCAAAACCTGCGACATCAAAATCAACAGGAAAATCAGAAACAAAACAGGAAGAAACTCCTCGTAAACGCACACGCACACGCACTGTTAAAAAAGAAAAAGTATTAAGCGTTAATCCTGCCCAACAAATTAAAAGAAACGAATCTCAATCAGAACCGAACAAAACAAAAGAGAAAAAAGCAATTATTATTCCTTCATATGAAGATAGAACTGCTGAAGATTCTGATATAAAAAAAGAAGATTCTTTTAAAAGCAACAACACAAAACCTGATATTCAGGCAAAACCTTCTTTTGAAAAAGTAATAAAAGAAAAAGAACCTGAAAAAAAACCATGGACAGAAAGACCAAGAAAAACTGACAGTCAAGAAAATAGAGCACCAAAACAATATACTAAATCAAAAGACGACAAACAAAAATACGAGTTTGATAAATTAATTACCGCATCGGGTGTTCTTGAACTAATGCAAGACGGATACGGATTTTTAAGATCATCAGATTATAACTATTTAAGTTCTCCTGATGATATTTACGTAAGTCAATCGCAGATAAAACTTTTTGGTTTAAAAACAGGTGACACCGTTACAGGTGCGATAAGACCTCCAAAAGAAGGAGAAAAATTCTTTCCGCTAATTAGAGTTGAAAAAATTAATGGTAAAAATCCCGAATCGGTTAGAGACAGAGTTCCGTTTGATTATCTGACACCTCTTTTCCCTGATGAAAAATTCGATTTGGCAAGTCATCCGCAAAGCTCACCTTCAACAAGAGTTGTTGATATGTTTGCCCCTATCGGAAAAGGACAACGCGGATTAATTGTTGCTCAACCTAAAACAGGTAAAACAGTATTACTTAAAGAAATTGCAAATGCTATTGCAGCAAATCATCCCGATGTTTATTTAATAGTATTACTTATTGATGAACGTCCCGAAGAAGTAACAGACATGGCTCGCAGTGTAAACGGTGAAGTTGTGGCATCTACTTTTGACGAACCTGCCGACAAACATGTAAAAGTTGCTACCATTGTTCTTGAAAAAGCAAAACGTATGGTTGAGTGCGGTCACGATGTTGTTATTCTTCTTGACTCAATAACACGTTTGGCAAGAGCATATAACACAGTTTCTCCGGCTTCAGGTAAAGTTCTTTCAGGTGGTGTTGATGCTAATGCACTACACAAACCAAAACGCTTTTTTGGAGCCGCTCGTAATATCGAAGGTGGAGGCTCTCTTACAATATTGGCAACTGCACTTACCGAAACAGGTTCGAAAATGGACGAAGTTATTTTCGAAGAGTTTAAAGGAACAGGTAATATGGAATTGCAACTCGATCGTAAATTATCCAACAAACGTATTTATCCTGCTGTTGACCTTAACTTATCAAGCACTCGTAGAGACGATTTATTGCTTGACAAAGATACACTCAGCCGTTTATGGGTATTACGAAATTACTTGTCGGATATGAATTCTATTGAAGCTATGCAATTCTTACGCGACAGATTAATTAAAACAAGAACTAACGAAGAATTTTTAATTTCTATGAACGATAATTAAATATTTTTATAAAAATATAATCAAAAAAAACCTGTTTTATTTTAATTCAGGTTTTTTTATTTTTATTCAAAATTTATACCATGAAACATATTGTAATGTGGACATTAAAAGATGAATTTAACGGCAAAAACAAACAACAATTAGCCGAAGAATTAAAAAAGCAACTACTTGCTTTAAAGGATATTATACCACAAATAAAAAATATTGAAGTAGGGATAAACAGTATTAATCACGAAAAAAACCACGACTTGGTATTGATTACTGAATTTAAAAATACTAATGATTTAACCATATACTCTAAACACCCTGAACATCTGAAAGTAGTTGAATTTGTAAAAAATATTGCAACAGGAAGAGCTGCAGTTGATTTTTTTTAATTTATATTCGAATATTTTTTCACTAAACCATTTATAAAATTTTTATTATGAAATTAGGTTCTACTGCTATTTTAATGATAACTCAAAATACATTAGAATTTATTCTTTAAATAAATGAAAATATAAAAAAACAATATCAAAAAAGATTATTAAACCTTCCATGTTTTAAAACCTGGAAGGTTTGGGTATTTAGCTTTTAATTGTCCACTAAATTCGTGGTAGAACCAAAATT
>CAYRJP010000030.1:0-4688 GCA_964424425.1 uncultured Bacteroidales bacterium
CGGAGAGTTTGCCGTAGAGGTAAATACCGATTTCAATTACGGATTAACAGGCGTTTGTAAAGGATATTTTTCGTCGGGAGTAAATATTGATTTAACAACTCCGCAGTTTACCGATACGGTAAGATGCACCATATTTTTATCGGAAGCTAAGCAAAATACTAAAATAGCATTAAACAATATCTTTTTTGAATCGGGCAAGGCAAACATACTTAAAGAGTCTGGATATGAACTTATGCGGCTTGTGAATTATCTTAAAGCAAATCCGGCATTGTCGGTTGAAATTCACGGACACACCGACAATATAGGCACCGATGCCGATAATATTACATTGTCGAAACAGCGAGCCGAAAACGTAAAAAACTATCTGATAAGCAAAGGCATTTCATCGCAAAGAGTAAGCATTAAATATTTTGGCGAAAGCCACCCCGTATCGGATAATAATTCGCCGAAAGGCAGAAAAGCAAACCGTCGTGTAGAAATTATGTTTAAATAGTTTTTTATAATTTAGCAATAATAACTAATCCTTGAAGTTCGTCGGCAACATAAATATATTTGTCGTCTTGAGTAATACCGAGAGCATATTCGGTAGAAACAATACCTAACAGTTTTGGATTTTTTGCATTGCTTACGTCAATAATTTGCAAGCCGCGTTTTTCGGTAGTGATATAAATTTTATTGTTGTCGTAAACCAACTCTTTTGCGTATCCATAAGTATTAAAGTTGCCTGTTACATGCACATTTTCAATATTGGAATAATCAACAATTTGCAGTCCTTTTGTTCCGCAAGCAACAAAAGCCAATTTTTTATCTCTGTTTACAGCTACATCTTCGGCATATCCTGAAGTATAGCATAAACTCAACAGTGGATATACTCCATATCCGTCTTGAAAATCGGTAATATCAAATATAGACAATCCCATTTCGCCGCAAGCTACAAACATTTTTGTAGTATCATCTAATATAGTAACAGCACGGGAATATCCGTGAGTGGCTGTTTTTCCTCGCATATCGGGAGTAGTAGGGTCACTTATATCGGCAATTTTAACGCCTTGCTCACTTATTGAAGTAAAAATATAGTCGCCGAATATTGTAATGTTTTTTGCCGGTTTCATGGCTACATTCGGTCGAGCAACAACAGGATGATCAACATCATTTACATTGATTATTGTTAGCCCAAACGAACCGGCAGCAATATAAATGTAGTTATCTTTTATTGCTATTTTACTTGAATATCCTCTTACATTATGAGTTAAGTAAGATACTAATTCAGGTTTTGTTTTGTCGTTTATGTCAACAATAGCAAGTCCGCCTTCGCCTTGAGCAATATACGCATAATTGTCTTTTACAACAATATCTTGAGCGGCTGCTGTAACAGGTATGGTTTTTACAATATTGTATCCTCCGTTGAATGTTTCAGGGTCGGTAGGTTTACCGCAGCTTGATATTAAAAACAATCCCGAAAATGATATTAATATTATTGATAAAAGTTTCATGTTTAAAAATTTTTATTATCTGAAAATCAATGTATTATAGTTTAAGTTTGTATGCAATGGTTAAACCTGTTTGATATTGACTGTAATCTTTTTCATTTGAAATATACTGTTTGTTAATATTATAATCAGAGTTTGTAACTCTTTGATTATAATTATAAAATACTGATACAGTAAAGTTCTTCACAGGTTTTATTTTATATGAAAAATATATTCTAAAATTATTATCTATTCTTCCTTTGTGCAACATATCTTGTAAAACATTTTTATTGGTTGTGTATTTTCTATTGCCGTAAATGCATTTAAAATTTATACTGTTTTTTAATTTAAAAACATGAGGCATATTTACATTTAAACCTAAAAAAACTATATTTTCATAAAATGAAGCATCGGCATCGTCAGATGTTTCTTTATTTTCGTCGGGTTGGTCGTAACCTTTGGCATTTGAATTTATAAAACGATAACCGCCTTCGATACCAAAAGTTTTATTTATAGAGTGATTTATTTTTAAATCGCCCGAAATATTATTACAATCGTATTCGGTAAAATGGCGGTTATAAAAAAATTGCATATACGACATTGTAAGAAACACTTTAGTATTGCTGAAAAAAGTATTTTTCAACCGTAAACCATAACTGTTTTTTGTAAATGAAAACGGTTGGAATGTTTGAGGAATCAAACCATAAACTTCTACCCAATCTTTATCACGAAAGTGCCTTATGTAATAATCGGGCAAATAGCTGTAAAATAATTTTGCGTAGGCTCTTTTGTTTATTTGCTGTTTTACACTAATATTTACTTGTCCCCAGTTTTTTATACTGTTGTGAGTAAAAATTTTGTAAGTTCCGTTAATATTTACTGTTGTAAGTAAATTTTTAACAATATTAGTTGTAAAAGAAGTACTCAGCGTATTGTATAAAACAAAGTCATCGTAAGTGTTTATATGAAACCTTCCTTGATTAAGGTCAGAAGTAAACATATCAATATATTTGTCGGAATATTTTAAGATATTGTTATCATAAACATACGACTGTGATATATTAAAATTCCATCGTTGATATTTTGTATATTTACTTTTGTTGCCACAAAATCCGCTACTTGAAGTCAACAAAAACACAATAATCAGGATAAAAATCGTTCGATGTTTATTTACGGGTGTTTTTATCATAAAACGATAATTTTACTTTTCAAGTTTAACATCTTTTTTAGCAATAAGTAAGCGTCCGAGTATAGAGCCTTTACTTTCGTCGATAAGCACAAGTTTATATTGATGATGTCCTCGCGGTACTTCAATTGCAAATTCACGTGCTTTGCCCGGTATCAGCGATTTATCTTTTTTATACACAGCTACTTCCGACCTTTTGCTGCTTAATTGATAGGTGTTTATTACTTTTTCTTTTTCAATTACTTGAATACGATAATTTATTTTCCCTTGCATGTGATAATGATTTTCAATACGAGTTAAAACTCGTAATTCGGTAGGTCCGTTTATATCAATAGTTAATGGATTTTCTTTTGAAAAGCGATAATATTTTATAATATCCTCTTTTATAATCAGTTCAACAGGTTCAGTTTTTCCTGAGGGAGAGTAAGAAATCCACTGTTTTTTTTCTGCTTTTTCGGGATAGAAAATATATCGGGCAATAACTTTTGTATTATTGTCTTTAAGTTTAAATTCTATATTGTGATATCCTCTTGACAGCTCAATTTTAAACGATTTAGATACGGCGGGCACTCCTGTTTTTCCGTTTTGAAATGCTGCTTTTTTAGAGCGTTGCACACCTTTTACTCTGAATTTCTGAGTTTTTCCGCCATCGATAGTGTATAGCACATCATAATTTTGATATTCATTATTGTCAAAGGCAAATTGAGCACGCGTAATTACTTTTAATGTTCCGGGACCTTTTAAATATATTACCGATGCTTTGTCGGCATCCATATAATAGTAATTGCGATTTTTTCCGGCTACTATTGTTCCTACTTTCTTTTTAAAAATTTTGGGTGCAATTAATTGTGATTTGTGCTTTGTCTGTGCTTTAGTAACAGTTAAAGCTGATATTAGGATTATGGTTGTAAAAATAATTTTCTTCATAAAATTTAAAATTTAGAAATAGTTTAATATTGTGTTGATAAAAAGGTTTTTTTATGAATATTTTTTAGGTTTAAACTTTATTATTTTTGAATTTATCCGATTCGACATTGATTTTCTTAAATCAATAAGATTATTGTTTTTTTCGTTTTCGGCACCTGTTATCAGGCTTCCGAGTTTATGCACTTTACTTTCACTTACGTAAATAATTAAAATTACAATAACCAAAATTACAACGGCGATAAGAGTTATTGTTATGCTGTATTTTTTTTGTGTAAATATCTCTCCGGTTCCGGGTTCGGGCAGCGGAACAGGACTTTTTTTAAGTCCGTGTTTATCAGCCAAATTATTTATGTTTAATAGATGGATAATGGGGACTCCTTTTTTACCCATTTGAATAATTACTCCGTGAGCCGGAAAATTTTTCATTGATAAATCTGTTGTAAGTCCCGTGGGAATTATCTTTCCGTTTACAGTATTTCCAAGACTTGCAATACCTCCACCTATGTTAATATATGCTTTAATATTATTGTTTGAGTATTTGTTGTAAATATTTAGTCTTTTGTTGATGCTGCTTTCAAGAAATTCTTCGTTGATAAATTCAACATTATTTCGTTTAATGGCTTTCTTAATAAGTGTTCTTCCTTTTGGGCTTAAACCTCTTCCTCTGTCGTTTCCTCCGCCTATTGATGCGGCAATCGAGCGATTGTGAAAAATACCTGCTTTGTAAAGCAAATTTTCCATATCGAGCCAAGTAAAATAAGGGTCGTTGGCTCCCCAATTCGATGCTCCTACCGAAGATATGATTACGGGATTTAACTCTAAAATTTCAATTGCGGCTAATACCGAAATATTCATGGCAGGAAATGAACCTGTCATTGCCACTGCAATATTATCGCCTTTTTTTACGCCGGCATCTTTAAGCAGTTGAACAATTACTGCTGCAAAATTAGGATTTGTTGATGTTAATTTAGCTTCAATATTACCGCGGTCGGTGGTTATTAGTGAAAATTCTTGTCCTATTAAAGCGGTATTGTTAGGGTCGTTAACATTATCAATAAAAACACCTTTGTCAAGTCTATATTCTTTAATATAATTTGCAGCTTTTT
>CAYRJP010000030.1:4788-14043 GCA_964424425.1 uncultured Bacteroidales bacterium
ACCCAGCCTACAGCTTGCAGTTCTATTGATGTTGAAGCAAGGTCGAGTTTAAAAAAGTATCGCGATACGTTGGCAAGCAATCCTCCTATAATTATACTTATTACCATTTGCCTTCTTCCGTAAAGAAACATAAAATTACCCAAAGCTTTGATAATAAGATAAGTAATAAGACTGACAATGAAAACTCCCAACATTTGTTGAGTGTCGGTAAGATGCAATGCAATATATCCCGGAACAACAATTCCTCCGGCTGCTAATCCAAATACTTCATATGATAATAAACTGAAAATTAATCCTAATGTTATAGCTAATTCTATCATAATATTTTTAGTTAGTAGGGTTGTAATATTTTATCAGGTTTAGTTTGTTTACTTTCAAAATAATCAACAGTTTTTGCTCCCATGCCTCCCATATTTCCAATGGCAAATACAATAGATTTATTGTCGGTAAGTTCTAATATTTTATTATAAACCTTTTTGGGTTCGCTCCATCCTATGTTTACTATTTTTTTGATATTTATACCGTTTTTTAAAGCAATACCTTCAACATAGTCGGTTGATTGTCCCATTAAAATCAAATAATCAATATCAGTATTTAACTTTGAACCTGTCATTTCAGCCAGTTGTTTTGCTCTATCCAATCTGTCGCTGCGAGTATTCAGCAGCACAATTTTGGTTGCTTCTTCGGGAATTTCTTTTTTTAGAATTTCCCAAATCATAAAAGACGAGTCGGGATCGTTGGCTGCAAAAGCACTGTAAAAAGTAATATTTTTATCGCTGTTGTTGATTCGGTATCGCATTAACACTCCGGCATCGGGTGTTGCTTTATACATTCCTCTGAGAGCTGTTTCCCTGTCAATTCCCGCATGTTTACAAATTGCAATGGCAAGAGCAACATTTTCTTTATGTTCGATATAATTGAATTTTTGAATTTCTTTATCGGAAACAGTCTCGGCATTGGTAATATATAATTTTGTATTACGTTTTTTTGCAATCTTTTCGATAATATTAGTAACAATATTTTCAGCAGTAAACAACACCGAATTTTTCGGGATGGTTTTACTGAGTGTTTTTGCAATTTCTTCAAGAGTATAACCCATTACATCTACATGGTCCATTCTAATGTTGGTTATTACGCCTATGGTTGCATGAATCATTTTGTGTTCGGTAACCCATTGATATTGTGGTTGTAGAGCCATACATTCCATTACTAAAGACTGAGCATTACATTTTGCCGCATATCTTACAATAGATAATTGTTCAATAATATTTGCTCCTGATTTTCGATATACTTCGGTTTCGGTGTCGTCGTCGAGTATTAAACGCGGAAAGGTTCCAGTTACTTTTGTTATGGTTTTTATACCTCCTTCGCGTAATCCGGCTCCAACAAGGCGAGTAACACTCGATTTACCTCTTGTGCCGTTTATATGAATACGAATAGGGATAGAATAAATATTTTTTTGATGATTTTTATATTCAAAAAATCCGTAAATAATAAAAACAATCAATACAAGAAAAATATATAAACTGAACATTTTACCCTTTTTAATTTTAATAGTTCTTTTTTTCAAAAAGCAGCAAAGAATCTAAAAAGTATGATTCTTTGCTCGCTTTACCAAATACTAACAAGTAGCAGTAGTTTATTATATAACAATAGTTTATTTTTATTTATTTATAAAGAACATTTTTATGGTCTTTACTACTTTATCGGTTTGAATACGACATAGATATAATCCCGAGTTATTGTTTATTTGATTTGTTTCGGGCGACCATGTAAATGAATATGTTCCTGCTTGTTGTTTACCTTTACTGTTTGAATAAACAAGTTGTCCGTTAATATTATAGATTGTAACAGCTACATTGGTTGATTCAGGTATTGTATATTGTATTGTAGTGCTGTTATCAAACGGATTAGGATAATTTTGCAGTTTGCAACCATCATTTACAACATTTGTATATTTATCATTTATCGATACTAAAGTTGACGGTAAGTCGGTAGTAAACTTAATAGCTGTTCCGTTGTCAATAGCAAAAGCGGTATTCTGAAAATTATTGTTATACAAATATGACAATCCTATTGTTTGAGAATCATCTTCAATACCTAGTGAGCAAGATTTTATTTTTTTCAAACTCTTATATTGACAAATAATATCACCGTCGCCTGTTTGTGTGGAATAATATTCAGGATTTAATAAAATTACTTGGAAAAACTCTTTGTGTAAAGATTGTTCATCATTAGCATGCGGGAATCCGTTCCATTCAATAATATATCTGTGATTTTCGGTATCGTAATAATAAAACAGGTTGCCTTCGTAGTATCCCCAAACATTATTTGTAAGATTATCCCAAAATACAGCAACCATTGCATTTACATTATCATCATGAGGTAATTCTTTGTTCTTGTGGTTAGTTTCTGTTCCTTCTCCGAAAGCTATCCAACCATCAATGCTTATTCTTAATTTATGATATATTTTTCCGTAATATTTAAAATCAAACGGAAGAGTAACCGTTTTTGTAAAATCTTCTGATGTTACATTAATTTTATTACCTATATTGTTTATTTCTATCCAATTATATACAGGAGCATTGTCAAAAGTTCGGTCTTTATCCGATATGACAATATACCCGTAACTATCGGGACCTGTAATATCCGAAGGCTTGGGATTATCTACCGATAATACAAAATTACGAATTGTGCTGTAAGGATAAAATCCGTTTTGAGTTTCTAATTTTATATTAAAATCAATATTATATTTATCGGGACAGTTTGGTGATATTTTTATTTTAAAGTAATTTGATTTATTTATTTTTACTTCTTTTTCATTAATATTACCAAAAGAGCCTATGGAATCTAAGATACTGACGTATTGGCTGTTACTTGATAGTATTGCTTTTACATTTTTTGCAAAGCCGTTGCCGATATTTACTATTGAAGTATAAATTAAGGCTTCTTCGCCAATATCTAATCTGTAATTTGGAGATTCTGATGTTCTATCGTTTATTATTGAATATTTATATCTTAATGCACATCCGGTAACATTTATGTTGTTAGTGTAATCCCAAGACTTATCACCACTTGAAACATGTAGTTTTAAGGTAAAATCCTCATTGATAGGAAAATTCGGTTTTATGAAAAATTTAAAAGCAGAAGCTGTTTTTTGTTCATTCGAATTTATATTTCCATACTCTACAGGTGATGTTGTTATTAATGTTACATTGTTATTGTCAATTACCGATAGCGTAGCTTTAACATTATTGGTACTATTTGTTCCCCAGTTTTTTAAAGTAAATGATATTTCCCATTTTTCATTAGGATTAATATATTCATCACTATTTCCTTCAACTTCAGTAATAGTGTTATTAATAGGGCTGACAAATTTTTCTTGTCGAATAGCACTTATTGTTGTTTGTTTTGGATATAAGTTTGAACCTCTTATCAAAATATTTATAGTTTCGGGAGTTTCTACATTAATGCTTAATATTGCTTTACCGTTTTCATCGGTTCTACCTGTTGTAAAAACATTATCTCCGGATACACATACTTGAGCATTTTGTATGGGTGTTCCCGATGTAGTAGTTACTGTAAACTCCTGATTACTTGTCCCTACAGGAACTGATTGAGGATGAGTAAAACTTATTTCTTGTGGAAAACCTTTCCATATATGAATACTTGGGTCACCAAGAACAGTAAATACACGAGATTCATATTCTACCAGTTCATCATCACCAAAATAGTTATACATATATAGTTTTCCTCTTAAAAGAGCTTGTCCGGGACATTCCATTCCTTCACGAAACATACCAACATATATTCCTTTGTCTATTCTATTATTGTATGTAGTATGTGTATTTGATGTTGGTCCTACAAAAGCAATAGCTCCTTTAGGTTGATCTATTGTTCCCATTTCAAGCCAAGTTTCTCCGAAACAATTAGTCATATCTGTAGCATTAAACATTGCTACACCGCATCCTATGCTTGTCACAAAAGTAAGTTTCTCGCCATTATTTAATGTTTCTACATCAGTATATTGAAATTGATAACATGATGCGGCCCAGCCTTCTGCCCAACCTTCGCCTCTGTAATTTAAAAAACTTCTTCCTTGATTAATAGCATTTTTTATGTCTGTTAAATCCATTGAGCATCCTGAACCCCACTCTCCATTACTCATTAAAGTGTCAACAGAAGTAAAACCTCCGTCTTCCATCATTACTTTTGCTGTAAAACGTTTTGTCTTTACTTGTGATGTGTAAAAATTATTTGAACAGCAGATACCTTTTTTAAACCAATTAGGGTTGGTAGTATAAGGTTCTTTCTCATATTTTTTAAATTTATTGAGCATTATTTTCAATCCGTCAACATCATCGTTTGTTAAACGACCAATCATCATTTCAGGAAAATAATCATCGCCATCAACTTCCACAAAATAATCTTCGTTGGCATATGAATAATTATCGTAATACATAATTTTTGAAGGGAATACACCTTCATCACCGATAATTAAGACATATGTAGGCGGAACATCCCAATTATGATAAGCATCGGCAATATGATTTTTTATTTTTACGGGATTATTAGCGTTTGCATCAATATCACTAAATTTTGTAATATGAATATCAATACCTGTTTTTCTTTTCCAATCGGCATATGTTTGAAAAGCATTGGCAAATTCGTCAGGCATAATGCACAACATTAAATCATGACCACTTTCTTTGCCTCCGTATTTTGAATTTAATACCGACTGATAATTTGAAATAAAACTGCGGTATATTTTACCGAAAGCAGGAGAGATAGCTTTTTGTGCTGTAGTTTTAGGATTTATAACATTTGCTTTTGTATTATTATATTTTAGCTTTACTGTTATTGAAGAAAGCACTTCGAGTTGTTGTTTCTTAGGATTATATTGCATGGGATATACCGATAAACGAATAATTCTGAAGTCTCTGAAAACAGAAGGTTTTGATATTTCAGCTAATGTATTAGGATAAATATTTGATGAAGAATATACAGTGTTGTTTTTTTGTAATTTAGGTTTAGGAGTTCCTTCTTTCCAAGATTTTAAAGCCGGTTCTATATTAATATTCTTAACAATTTTAGTATATCCGGTTTTAACAATCTCAACTGTCACATTTGTATTATCGGGTATAGCTATAACTTTTGTTAAATAAGGTAATTTGGGCATACCTGTTTCAGAAATATAAATATCGGTAAGTAAATCAACAGAGTCAAAAGTTTTGCCTTTTGTTTTGTCTGCTTTCTGTAAATCAAAACCTGAAATCTCAAATTTTACTATTGTGTTTGTTTCATTATCATTAATTAATAAAAATTGAGGAGCATCTTTTTGCCGGGTACATTTCTCATTATTTGATACCGGTATCCATTCGGCGTAAAGTTTTACAGTTAAAAAAATTAAAATAATTAAAGTAAATCCTTTCATGATATATTTTTATAATAAGTTATTAATCTGATAATAATAATAACTTATGGTTGCATAAAAAAAAGTGTTTTTTTTAAATATCCGATTTTTATGCAAAAAAACTATTTTTTAATATTTTGCATTAATTTAACTCTATTTATGTTAATTATATAAAAATAAAACTTTCATTGAATGGAAATTAAAAATCCGTTAATAAATAATAATATAATTTTAGGAAAAATATCATAAACTTTACCTTCGTAATAACCTGTTTTTATCTTTTAGATAGCTTATATAATTATATTATATAGGATAATATTCTTTCTATAAATTTACGAAATATATTTGTCTTCTTATTTTGAATTAACATATTAGACACAGGTATTTTTTCTCCGTTTTGCAGTTGAACCCATTCTGATGTGACAGTATAATATTTATTTAAAAAATCTTTATTAATAATATGATTAGGATGTACTCTTATAAAAGTTTCCTTTGGTAACTCCCATTCCAATTTATCTATACTTAATATTGATTCATGCACTGTATTGTCAAAAAGAACAATAAACGAATTGTTATTTTTTGATTGTATATGAACAATATCGTTATAATTTATTGAAACAGTATTGTTTAAAACAACAATCGTATTTTTATTTTTCATATAATTATATAATACCTTGTTTTACACTTATAAAAATAGAGATGTTTATTATGAATATATTGTAGTAACTATTATTTGCTGATTTTTATTTATTAAATGTATAAGATTTGCTATTAAATGGTTTTAGTTTAAAATGCAGTAGTTATATTATGGATTAGTAAGCATTTAAATTGAATTAAATGCTAACTTTAATAACCCTTGTATATTCAATTATTAAACAATATATAAGTTGCTTGTTATTAGTGTAGTTTGTATTTATCAGTAAACCCTATGATTAACAAAGATTATAAATAGTCAACTTTATCAAATTTATTTTTACATTTGTAATGTAAGAAAAGTATTTAATAATGATTACTACTGCCAAGTTAAGAATATTAGTATTAATGTTAATACTGAGTAATACTGTTTTAGTATTTTCTCAGAATAAAGAAGATAGTTTACTTTTTAAATTAGCTTCAACAAAAAAAGATACCGAAAAGATATATTTACTGATTGATTTATCTAAATTTTATAATAATAGTGGCGATATTTCCAGAGCTCAGGGTTTTGCAAAACAAGCATTGATATTATCAAATAAATTGGAATATCCTTTGGGGAAAGCAAAAGCCGATATTCTTTTGTCGAAAATATTTAACTCATTTGATGCCGAAATAGCACAAAACTATATTCTTGAATCGTTAGATATAGCTAAAACACTAAGAGACAGTTTGCTTATTGCCGATTGTTACAATATGATAGGGATTATATCTAATGAAAAACAACAATATGAAGAATCTTTAGAGTATTATCATAAATCATTGGGAATAATGCAAAGAGCAAATGATACTTTATCTATTTCTAAGGTTTATAATAATATAGGTGTTGTTTATGGTCATATATTAGAAGACAGTATGGCTTTGGTTTATTTTTTAAAAGCAGCCGAATTAAATAAAAAGTATAAACTGTATTTGTGGAATACTATTAATTATGTAAATATAGGAAGATTAATGTTTAGAATGGATTCTATAGATAAGGCTTTTGAATATTATAAATTAGCAGAGGAAATGATGTTTAAATATAATTATTTATTGTCAATACCTTGGTTGTGTAATAATTACAGTTATTCATATTTTAATATGGGAGAATATGAAAAAGCAATTTTTTATGCCGACAGCTCCTATAACTATTCTAAACACATAAAAAATAATACTACTCAAATAACAGCTTTGTCATTACTAAAAGATATTTATACAAAAACAGGACGTGTAGAAAAAGCTCTTGATTGTGCAAATAAATTGTTGATGTTAAAAGATACTGTTCATGATAAAGAAAAGGAAGATAAAATAAAATTGATGGAGTTGAAGTTTGAATATGAGAAAGAGCAACGAATTAAAGATTTAAAAACAAGAAATAAAGTTTTAAGACTTTGGCTTGTTATCGGTGGACTTTTCATTACTGTTTTTCTTTTATACATATTATTAAGATTGCAGCAGGTTAAGGTTCGTCATGCAAAACTAAACAGAGAAATACTTGCTCTTGAAAAAGAAAATCTGAATAAAGAACTGGATTTAAAAAACAGAGAACTTACAAGCAAGATAATATCATTAATAAATATAAGTGAGGTTATAGATGATATTATAATGAAACTTACTCAATCAGGATTAAACTTTAAAAAAGAGAATCAATCTCTTATACAAGAGTTGGTATCCGGACTTAGAACATACAAGAAGACTGATATTTGGCAAGAATTTGAGCAGACTTTTATTACAATTCATCCCGAATTTTACAAAAAATTGCAAACTGATTTTCCTGAATTAACCAATAAAGAACTACGTCTTTGTGCATTTCTTAAACTTAATATGTCTTCAAAAGAGATATCGAATATAATGCACATAAATATAAATAGTGTGGAAACAGCACGAACTCGTTTGCGTAAAAAATTAAACCTTACAGGTACCGATATTAGCTTATATACTTTTATAGCAAAGTATTAGATTGGTATTATTACGCAAAGCGGCATTTCTAAATCTTAAATTCGCAAAGATTGTCCCGTTTTTTTGTCTTGGTGTGAGTTATTAATTTAAATATACTTATAATAATAAAATGTGAAATTTAAAAAAAAGGCTCACGGCCGTACCATTAAACATTTAATTTTCACAGTTACATAATTAAGGATAAAGTAAAAGATTTTTTAAATTACAACATAATCATCGAACGAAAGTGAGAAATTTCTCAGCGAATAGTAGTGTTTTTTTAGTTTCTAATGCAGTTTTTTGTTTTATTTTCATTCAATTCAGACATTTTTATGCAAGTTTTTGCACTTTCTTATCTTTTACTGGTTAAATAGTACAATTAATTTGACTTGTAATGTATTGATAAACAGTAGTAAATATAATTTTGTAATGGTTTTGTAATGGTTTATTTATATTAAAGTTTATATATGTCTTGGTGCTAAATTGTTGTGTTTTTTTTTTGTTAATTATATTTGATTTAACAGAATCATTGAATTCTTTCAATTATAATTTATTAATAAAACTATTGTTTAATTTAAATCTAAAAAAATGAGAAAACTTACACTACTGTTTATGTCGGTATTGTTAGCATTAATAGTTAATGCACAACAAAGACCGTCAGTTCCCGGAAATATGCCGGATTATGTAAAAAAAGAGATGAAACAAAAAATGCCGGATATATTGAAGCATCAAGTCAATTATTCAGCTGTAAAAGGAACATCTGTTACAGATACCATTTTAGCCGAAGACTTTTCCGGTGTATCTAATGGTCCATTTCCTATAGGATATAATGGTTGGAATGCTATTTATCATGGAATAGGATATTCCGCAAATATTCTTGTTTCTGGTGGAAAAGTACAATTTAGCAAAGGAGATTCTATTGTATTATTAGCAACACCTTCTATTGACAGATTATCCGAAGCTAAATTTATGGAATTTTCTTCATTAGGAAATGGAAATAATATAATGAGTATTGGTTATATGACTGATTCTTCAGATGTTTCAACATTTACACAAATAGATTCTTTTGTTGTAAATAATATTAATACTTATGTAATGGAAGATTATCATATAATATTAAATAATCTTCCTTCGGGAGCAAAATATCTT
Organism: uncultured Bacteroidales bacterium; assembly: GCA_964424425.1. Classification (GTDB taxonomy): domain Bacteria; phylum Bacteroidota; class Bacteroidia; order Bacteroidales; family SZUA-534; genus GH45. The sequence goes on from CAYRJP010000030.1 coordinate 13,961, forward strand.
GCTTTTCAATTTACCGGAGATGAAGGAGGGTTTTCTATCGATAATCTTTTAATATCAGGAGACGATCCAAGCATTAATTATCC
>CAYRJP010000030.1:14143-17329 GCA_964424425.1 uncultured Bacteroidales bacterium
TGATACATTAGTAAGTAAAACTGTTACAAAAACCATGTGGATAGGAGAAGATACTCCCGGAGCTCCCGATACTGTTATATTTACTTTAGAAAACGGTAAACCGAAAGTAACATGGACCGCTCCAACCGAAGGTGCTCACGGAGCATATTTTGATCCTGCAAATATTACAAATTATGTAGTAGTTTGCTCAAACGGACAAAAAGATACTGTTGCAGGTAATGTATTAGAATTTATTGGAGATACTATTGCTTTACCTGATGTATATAATTATTCTGTATATGCTATTAATGCTTCAGGTGACGGACTTACTGCAACATCAGCAGCAATGCCTTTAGCACAAGGTGATTATTACTTATATGACACTTATGCAGTTAATCCTTTAACTTCAGGATGGACAACATCTGGAGTTGGTAAAGATAACTGGATTTATAAAACATATTATGGCGGAGTTATGGATTTTGCCGGTAATGTTGGGGGAATGCCTTCTTTCCCTGATGGAACAAGTCGCTTGGTTTCACCGGTAATTAATTCTACAGGTGCAATTGTTTTACAGGTTGATTTTACAGCTGTATTAAGTTATCCTTTCTGGTTAACACCAAATCCTTACGAATTTTCTATACAAACAACAAGCGATGGTGGAAATACTTGGCATAAAGTTTATTCTATAATTGTTGATAGCTGGTTATCTGCTATTCCTTATTCTATTCTGTTTAGCAGCGAAGATGTTGGTTCAGAAAATTTACAAATAGCATATTGTTATACTGGAGGTGCAGGAGATCTTTATTACATAGATGTTTACAATTTTGCCGTAAAAAAAGTTGATGGAGTTGATATGACAATGCTTAATGTTGAATGTCCTGATATTGTAAAATCAAATGTAAAATTTTCAGTAGATGCTACTGTAAAAAATACCGGTTCTATTGATACTTTAGTTGATATAACTATTGATTTTATTAGTAACGGAGTATCACAAGTAAGTAACACTGTAAGAATTGATAGTTTACATTACGGACAAGATTCTACCGTTACTTTCTCAGATTTAACTGTTCCTGATGGAGTGTATGATGTATTAACTTATGTTACAACACCCGAAGATTTTAACTTAGATAACGATACAATACATAAACCATTAAAGATATTTAACGGTATCGAAAGAAATATGGTAGTTATTGAAGATGGAACCGGTACATGGTGTAATTTCTGCCCGGGAGCTCAAATGGGCATCGAAGATTTAAAAAATAACGGATATAAAGTTGCAGCTATTGCCTATCATGCAAGAAGTAGTGATCCTTATAAAATACCGGCAGGTATTGATAGATTACATTATTACGGGATAAAAAGTTTCCCGACAACAATGTTTGGCGGTATTATTAAATATGCAGGTGGTTCATACTCTAACAGCATGTATAATACTTATGTACCGTTTGTAGAAAAACGTATGGCTCGTGTTACTCCTGTTAAACTTAATATAGTTGGATATAATTATGATGCTAATGCAAAAACAGTTACAGCTAAAATAGTTGCCGAAAGAATAGTTGATGCTGTTTATGTTCCCGATAGTTTAAAAGTAAGAGTTGCTCTTACCGAAACAAATATAGATAAAGTATGGCAAAGTCAAACTAAAGTTAATGATGTTTTAAGAGCTATGGCTCCCTATTCATCAGCAGGTGCTTACATTGATTTAATTAACAAAGTAAAAGATACTGTAGATGTAACATTTACAATTAATGATGCTTGGGTTCCTGAATTAATGGAAATTACAGCTTTTGTTCAAGATGAAAGAACAAAAGAAATTATGAATGCTGATAAGCATGAAGTTAAAGAGATTGCTGATAAGCCTGATTTAACTATAAAAATTGTTGATTGGTATAATAATCCTGTAGAAGGAGCAACTGTAACATTAGATACTGTTGTAGTTCAAACTAATGCTGCCGGTGAAGTTGAATTTACAAATGTAAATCCGGGAGGACACATATTTACTTATACAAAAAATGGATTCTTACCAACTTATCCTTATAGAACAATTGTAAACATGAATGACACATCTGTAAATGCACAAATGATAGAAGGTGAAATAGTTTGGGGAGAAAGTTTTGACAATTCAACATTACCCGAAGGTTGGTCATTCTCTGATCATGCAGCTAACTGGATGTTTACAAATGATGGATCTTCAGGTGGAGTCCCTTACGAATTATTAATGTATTGGAATCCTATGTTTAACGGAACATCAGCTCTTATATCACCAAATATAGCTCTTAAAAACATGATGAATGCTAATGATGATTATTTCTTTATGTTGAAATATACCGTTAACAATTATGGAAGTAGTAGCGGACATAAAATATCAGGAAGAATGGTATCTGAATCTAATAACGATACTACCGTTTACTGGCAAGTAAAACCTACTTCAAGTATTGGAGCAACAACCGTAATGGAAAAAATGAGCTATAATGATGTTACTGACGGAAATGTTCGCTTTGAATATGAATTCGAAGGTAATACTTCCAATATTAACTGGTGGACTATTGATGATATTTGGATTGCTAAATTAGTTCTTGAAGCTGAACCTCCTACTGCTCCTGCAAATTTAGCAGCATCTGATACCACTGATAGTAGTGTTGTATTAACATGGGATGCATCTACCGATAATGTAGGTGTTGAAGGTTACTATGTATATGAAGGTGATAATGTAATTGATACCGTAGCTGCAACAGCTGTTACTGTTACAGGATTAACTTCTGAAACAGAATATACATTTACAGTTAAAGCTTTTGATGCTGCAGGTAATGTTTCAGAAGCAAGTAATGCTGTTACTATTACTACTTTGGTAGGAATTAATAGTAATGTTGTAAGAAATGTAAATATTTATCCTAACCCTGCTAAAAACACTGTTACTGTTGATGGTGATATTCAAGGAACACTTAAAATATACTCTGTTGCAGGTAAATGTTTAGTTACTGATAATGAATTTACAAGTAACAAAACTATTGATGTTTCATCTCTTGAAAAAGGGTTATACATTATTAACATTAAAACTAAAAACGGAGTTTATACCGCAAAAGTAAATATTATAAAATAAATAACTTAAGTAGTAGTAGTTAGTATATTCTCAGGGGTTGCCGTATTTTTCGGCAACCCTTGATTTATAAATATTAAATATTTTACTTATTGTTAAATTAATATTTT
>CAYRJP010000031.1:0-3438 GCA_964424425.1 uncultured Bacteroidales bacterium
CAACTATTAAATAGTAAAAAGTCTGTCAGTCTAATTATATCAATCTAAAACAAGATTAAAATCTCTCCCCTATTTTATTCCAATCCAATATTTCCCAAAAGTTTTTCAGATAATCAGGTCTTTTGTTTTGAGTATCAAGATAATACGCATGCTCCCAAACATCACAAGTCATAACAGGAGTTTTTCCGTTGCGAAGCGGATTTCCCGCATTACTTTCCTGAACAATTTCAAGATTTCCGGCTGCATCTTTTACAAGCCAAGCCCATCCCGAACCAAAAAGAGTAGCCGCAGCTTTTGTAAACTCTTCTTTAAATTTGTCAAACGAGCCAAACTTACTGTTTATGGCATCAGCCAATGCACCTTGCGGAGTTCTGCTTCCGTTTGGCGAAAACTGAAAAAAGTAAAAAGTATGATTCCAAACCTGAGCACCATTATTATATATTCCTCCATCGGCTTCTTTAATAATAGTTTCCAAATCGGCATTTTCAAACTTGGTTCCGGGAACTAAATTATTTACATTAGTTACATAAGCCTGATGATGTTTTCCCCAGTGGTGTTCCAATGTGTTTTTACTTATGTATGGTTCAAGAGCATTCAGCTCATACGGTAATTTTGGTAATTCAAAAGCCATTTTTATTATTTTTTAAGTTATTAACTAAATTTTATTTATACTAAATACAGATAAGGTTGAAAAATGTTTTAAAATAAACAGCCTTTTTTAAACTTTATTTTAAACAATAAAAATAAAAAATTCCTGTTTTATTAAAAACACACAAAACATTAAAGCATATAAAAACTTTAAACATATTAATCGTAATTTTATTTGCCGTATTACAAATCAATGCACAATCAAACAGTAAATTTTATATTAATCCCACTATCGGAGTCGTATGGAACAGCTATGAACACACAAATCCCAATATAAAAGGGAACATTGATGATATGGGAATTTTTGCTAATAATGACCTTTTTTCAGGTATTTTATTAGGTTATAATTTAGGTAAAAATTTAACGATAGAATCAGGTATTCAGTATCATAATGCAGTAAATCGTGTGGCTTTAAATTACGAAGAAATTTCATTGTCAAGCACTTCGTCAGTATGCTTAATGGAAGGATTTATAAATATTCCGCTAAATATTAAGTATAACATAAATACAGGAATAAATAATTTAAACATTGTTCCATATATTGGAATGACAATATCAACGCACGCATTGGGAAAAGGAAAATATTTTGAGACGTATGATTTTATTTATAAAGACGAACAACCACAGCTGCAATCACAATCTCAGCCAATTGATACATTAATGAAAATAACAGGTTATCGCCCCACAGCAGTCGGTATCTTACTTAACACAGGAATAGGAGTTGAATATAAATTGTTTGATAAAATAATACTCACCCTTTACGGAAATTTCACTGCCGGCTTCGATGAATTGAACAAACTCAGTGTTGAAGTATATCTTAATGATAAAACGGAATACGGAGATGTTATTTTTAAAGGCAATAAATTTTATTTGTCGGGTGGAATAAAAATACCTTTTTCTATAGGCAAAAATTATCAAACAAAGAGTTAACAAAATAAAATAGCACTCTTACCCGATTTGTATTTGCAATAACCAAAATAAAGTATTATTATTATATCAATGTTTTTTGCAAAAACAATTATCTCATGAATCATCCGTATTTTCATAAATTTACAGTTGAAATTATAAATAAACCGTATTATACCGAAACAGGTATCAGCTATCCGAAAACAGCTGTAATTTCATTTTTCAATCAAAACGAAAGACTTATCGGAGTTGAAGATTACGGGTATCTTCCCACAGCAGATATTTACGACAGAATAGAAAACAGCGAAGCATTAAATCTTGATAATTGCTATGTGAAAGATTTTTCTTTCACCGCTTATCGCAGATTAATGCTTATGCACAAAACCGATGCTGTAACTCTTAAAAACATATCGGCAAAAAATGCTTTTTTTTACTCAACTCATGCGATAGATTTTTCTCATCTTAATATTGGAGACGGGGTTTCCGATTTTTCGGGATGTTGCTTTATTGCGGATGAACTCACTTTCGTAAATACCAAATTCGGCAAAGGCAATGTTGATTTCAGCTATGCTCTTTTCAGAAACGAAAAAAATGATTTTTCAAATATTATTATAAACGAAGGAGATGTTATTTTTAAAAACTCTGTGTTTACAAGTGGGATAAAAAACTTCCAATATGCATCATTCGGTAAGGGTTTTGTGAATTTCACCAATACAGAATTTAATACCGGCGATGTGTCATTTTTAAATACCTATTTTGGAGACGGAAAGGTGAGTTTTAAAATAGCTCGCTTTGATGACGGAAAAGTTGATTTTCACTATTCAAAATTCGGTAAAGGTGATATATCGTTTGAAAGAACAGAATTCGGCAACGGAATTGTTGACTTTAAAGCAGTAGAATTTAATGCCGGAAAGGTTAATTTTAACAGAGCTATTTTTGAAAAAGGAGAGGTAACTTTTGAAGGGTCGTCAACCAAAGGAAGAGTTACTTTTAAAAAAACAACATTTAATTGTAATTATCTTACATTTGAAATAGCAGAATACAATGAAACAGAATTGAACCTTGAAAAAGCAGTTTTTAATAACTGCAATCTTTCATTTTACGGCGGAATGTTTACTAAACTTACACTAAAAGGCTGTCATCTTGATAATTATGTTGATATGCGAGTTCGTAAATGTCACGAAATTGATATTTCGGATACCGTAATTCGCGATATTGTTGATTTTAAACCTTTTGAATTTAATATTGATGTTGATATTTTGAATATTTCAGCAGTGCGTTTGTTGGGAACAATTTATATCGACTGGGAAAATAACAATGTTAACAAATTAATTTCTAATCAAACAAATACAACTCTGTTGGAAAAGGCTGAGCAATTCAGAGTTTTAAAAGAGAGTTTTAACACAATCGGACAATATAAAGACGAAGATAAATCGTATGTTTGCTTTATGCGATACGAGCAGAAAGCCGAATATGCCGATATTTTGCAAAACCACAAACATAAATTATTTTATAAAATACCTGTTTATCTGTTTAAAAAAGTAATTTTTGATTATGTAGGACTTTATGCCACATCACCATTGAGAGTTTTAGCTTCAATGTTGGTTACTTATGTATTGTTCAGTTTAATATATTTTGTTGTGCTGTCGCTGAATATGGGCGATATTGTTTCGGGAATAGGCGGCGAACACGCTTTGATAAGTGTTTTGGGCAAAAGTTTTTATCATTCGGGTATTACATTTTTCACTATCGGTTACGGCGATTTTTATCCATTGGGTTTAGTTCGTTGGCTTTCGCAGATAGAGGGTTTTACCGGAGTATTTCTGATGTCGTATTTTACTGTTGCATTTGTGCATAAAATTTTAAGATAAGAGTTTACCGAAA
>CAYRJP010000031.1:3538-17045 GCA_964424425.1 uncultured Bacteroidales bacterium
TCGTATTTTACTGTTGCATTTGTGCATAAAATTTTAAGATAAGAGTTTACCGAAAGCCTTAAAATATAATTGTTACTCCAGCAAATCGGGTCTCAATTTTTTAGTTCTTTCAATTGCTTGTTCAAGTCGCCAGTCTTCAATTTTTTTTGTATTGCCCGATAATAATATTTCAGGAACTTCCCACCCTTTATAGTTTGCAGGACGAGTATATACAGGAGGCGACAGTAAATTATCTTGAAAAGAGTCGGTAAGAGCCGATGTTTCATCGGATAAAACACCCGGAATAAGCCGTATTACGGCATCGCTTATTACGGCAGCTGCAAGTTCTCCACCCGTAAGCACATAATCGCCTATTGATATTTCACGAGTAATTAAATGTTCACGAATGCGATGATCGATACCTTTATAATGTCCACACAAAATAATTATATTGGTGTATCCCGAAAGTATATTAGCTGTTTTTTGAGTAAAACGTTCACCGTCGGGAGAAGTATAAATTATCTCATCGTAATTACGTTGTTTGGTAAGATATTCAATAGCCGATTCTACAGGCTGAATAGTCATAACCATTCCCGCACCTCCGCTAAATGCGTAATCATCAACCTTCTTATGTTTATCTTCCGAAAAATCTCTGATATTGTGAATATAAACTTCAGCCAGTTTTTTGTCTTTGGCTCGCTTTATAATACTATGGCTAAACGGACTTTCAAGTAATTCGGGAACAACTGTTAATATATCAATACGCATAATAATATTTTTGTTTCAAAAATAGTATCGTAACTCAAATTAAACAACTATACCTAATTAAATACGACAAAATATTATCTACTTTAATGATAATCGGAAATAATGACATGTTGTTTTTATGTTTTTAAGACTTTGTGTCAGTAGAAACAGTAAAAAATGAGTTGGTATAGCATTTGAAAATAAAAAAAACAGAAACGAAAAATTAGAAAATTAAAGTTATTAACACATAAAATTAATAGGAGGAAATAAAAATGACACTAGTAAGATTTAACAACCCTGATTTAGTAAGCAGATTTGCAGATGAGTTTTTTAACAGAAATCTTTTTGACAACGAAAAAGACTCATACAACAAGCTCAATACCGAAGTGAAATATTTTATTGATGAAAAAGAAAAAGAGTATCGAATTGATTTTGCTGTTCCCTGTTTAACAAAAAAAGATTTTGAAATAGAATTAGACAACGATTTGTTGGTTATAAAAACCAAAGAAAGAGACGAAAACGATAAGAAAACGGGATTTGCAGCTTTAGAATTTAACAAACAATTCCGCTTGTCAGAAGAGATAGACAAAGATAAAATATCTGCTCATACCGAGAATGGAGTCCTTTCGATAACATTACCGAAAATTGACGAAGCGGTTTTGAGAAAAACAAAAACCATAAAAATTGCTTAAAAACACAACCCGATATTGAATCATATCGGGTTTTTCTTATATAGATAATTAATAGATTGTAAATCAGGATATTAACCATTGGTTTAAAAGATAAAACACACAATACAAATACAGTATTGTGTGTTTTTTTTTATAAAGTTTTGTTTTTTAATTAAATAAACACAATTATTCTTGTGCATTTTCCAACAGAAATTATATTTTCGTATTTTGAAACTAATATGCAAAGTTTAATGCATAGAGTCTAACTGTCATTTAATTAAAAAAGATGGAAACTAAAGGAACTGCAAACGAAGCAAACTTACCTGAAAAAGGTGCTCAAGAAGTTAATGAAAACAATTCGGTAACTAACGAAAATACATCCGAAACTGTGCAAAATACCGATGAAAACAAAGAAGCACAAATCGAAGATTCAAAAGTATCTGCAAAAAAAGAATTGCAGGAAGAAGACTTAAAAGAAAATACCGAAATACAAGAAGATGTTGAAGACACTGAAAAAAAAGTAGAAAATACATCACCGGAGTCTGATGATAAAGAAGATTCAGAATCAGAGTCGGCAAAAAATGACACATCCGATAAAAATAACAATGATTCAGAATCAGTTGTCGATGAAACATCTGAAAAAGAGAATGATATTGAAGCAGTTAAAGAAGATTTTTCAAAATTAGATAAGTCGGAATTATTAAACAAACTGAATTTTTTAATAAATAATTACGAAGTTGTAATAATAAGAGATGCCGTAGAAGAAATTAAAAATCAGTTTTATAAAAAATATAAAAATGATTTAGCCATCGCTAAAAAGAAATATATTGAAGATAATGACGGAGTAGAAGACGGCTTTAAATTTAACGATGAATCTTCGGAAGAAACTTTTAAAGAATTATATAATCAGTATAAAAAGAAAAGAGCCGAGCTTGTTCATAAGTTGGAGAAAGAAAAAGAAGAGAATCTGAGATTAAAATACAAGATTATTGAAGAGATAAATGAACTCATAAATAAAGAAGAGTCGATAAATAAAACATTTCAGGAGTTCAGGGATTTACAAAAACGTTGGCGAGATATAGGTCTTGTGCCACAAAAAGAGGTAAAAGATTTATGGGAAAGATATAATCATGTAGTAGAAAAATTTTACGATTATATAAAAATAAATAAAGAGCTTAGAGATTTAGATTTGAAAAAGAATCTTGAATCTAAAATCAACCTTTGCGAAAAAGCTGAAAGTTTATTACTGGAAAGTTCAGTAACAAAGGCATTTAAAACACTACAGGAATATCACAATAAGTGGAGAGAAATTGGTCCTGTACCACAGGATAAGAAAGATGAGATTTGGGACAGATTTAAAGCCGCAACAACTCAAATTAATAAAAAACATCAGGAATATTTTGAGGGTTTGAAAGAACAACAGGTAAAAAATCTAGAACAAAAAGTTGCTCTTTGTGAAAAGGTAGAGGAAATTTTGACATTGGAATTAAATAAACCTAAAGAGTGGGAAGAAAAAGCCAATGAACTTATTGAAATACAAAAACTTTGGAGAACAATAGGATTTGCTCCAAAAAAAGATAACAATAAAATATATGAGCGTTTTAAAACTACTTGTGATGAATTCTTTTCAAGAAAACGAGAATTTTATAAAGAGGCAAAAAAAGTTCAAAAAAATAATTTACAATTAAAATTAGATTTGTGCATTCAAGCTGAGGCTTTAAAAGACAGCACCGAATGGAGAAAAACCACAGAAGATTTTATTAATCTTCAAAAACGTTGGAAAGAGATAGGTCCTGTTCCAAGAAAATATTCTGAGAGTGTGTGGAAACGATTCAGAACTACTTGTGATTATTTCTTTGACAAAAAATCTGAATTTTTTAATACTATTGATACAAATCAGGAAGAAAATCTTAAGAAAAAACTTGAACTAATTGAAAAAGTTAAAAACTTTGAAAAGGTTGATGATAATAACCAAAATCTTAAAATGTTAATGGATATTCAAAAAGAATGGTCTGAAACAGGACATGTGCCCATTAATAAAAAAGATGAAGTTCAAAAACAATTTCGCGATGCTATAAATCAACAGTTTGAAGATTTGAAAATTGAAATTAACGAAAGAAATAAACTTAATTACAAATCTAAAGTTGATAGTTGGGTAAGTTCAAATTCACGAAACAAAATATATTCGGAACGCAATAAACTTGTAAACAAGATAAAAGAGTTGGAAAATGAAATAGCATTATATGAAAATAACATCGGTTTTTTTAATGCTTCAAATAAAAACTCTCAAAGTTTATTGGATGAAATTCATAAGAAAATAGACAAAGCAAAAGAGAGAATGGTAACTTTAAAACAAAAGTTACGATTGATTGATAAAGCTGAGGATGAACTTTAAATTTTACAATAATTTTATTGATTTAAATTTTAGCCGGAATAATATTTTCGGCTAAGATTTTTATTTAAAAACTATATTCCATATATCTACTACAATGAAATATATTTCTTTTTTTCTTTTAATGTTTTCTGCTATCACTATTATAGCCCAAACAGGTTCGGTAAGAGGTTTTGTATATGAAGAAAAAAGCGGCGAACCCGTAATTTTCACCAACGTATATCTTGAAGGAACAACTTACGGTGCCGCCACTGATGTAAACGGATTTTATAATATTACCAAAATTACTCCCGGTAATTATAAACTTACAGTAGCTTATGTCGGATATGAAAAGTTAATAGTGCCTATCCAAATTACAGCAAATAAAATAATTAATAAAAAACTGTATCTTAAAAAAACATCTGTTGAACTTGAAGAATTTGTAGTATCGGCAGAACGTCAAGATATGCATAAATCAATTCATGCTTCAATAACAAAGGTTACACCTAAGCAGATGACCAAACTGCCTGCAATGGGAACAGAACCCGATTTAGCACAATATCTGCAAGTTGTGCCGGGAGTTGTATTTACCGGCGACCAAGGCGGACAACTTTATATCAGAGGAGGTTCGCCCATTCAAAACAAAGTGCTTTTAGACGGAATGATAATTTACAATCCTTTTCACTCCATCGGTTTTTTCTCTGTTTTTGATGCCGATTTAATCAGAAATGCCGATATTTATACAGGTGGTTTTAACGCTCAATACGGCGACCGAATATCGTCTGTAATGGATATAACCACAAGAGACGGGAACAAAAAACACTTTGCCGGAAAACTGTCGGGTGATACTTTTGGTAGTAAATTATTGATAGAATCACCTATTATTAAACAAAAAGATAACAAAGGGATGAGCATGTCAATTGTAGGTTCATTAAAAACATCTTATCTCAAAACAACATCAAAAACACTTTATTCATATGCCAATGAAGACGGGCTTCCTTTTGGTTTTACCGATGTTTATGGAAAATTATCGTTAAATGGGAATACCGGAAATAAAGTTAATGTATTCGGTTTTTATTTTTCTGATTTTGTAAATAATTATAAAGATATCTCAAATCTTAATTGGAACTCGTCAGGTGTAGGTTCAAATATTGTATTGGTGCCAAATGGGTCAAATGCTTTAATTACGGCAAACATTGCTTATTCAAATTATTATATTGAGATGAAATCATCGGCAAGCACACCTCGTTCAAGCGGCATAAACGGATTTAATATGGGACTTACCTTTACATATTTTCTTGGCGATGATAAATTGGATTATGGATTTGAAATATTAGGTTTTAACACTAATTTTAATTATTATACAATTGGTAAACAACAGATTACACAAGAAGAAAACACATCGGAGTTTGGAGGATTTATTGTTTATAAAAAGAATTTCGGCAAACTGATTATTGAACCCGGTTTTCGTTTGCAATATTATGCATCGTTATCAGAACCGAGTTTTGAACCACGCTTAGGATTAAAATACAGCATTACCGATAAATTCAGACTAAAAGGTTCTGCGGGATTATATTCTCAGAATCTTATTGCTGCAAATTCCGATAAAGATGTTGTAAACCTGTTTTACGGTTTCCTTTCGGGAACAAACAACCTTCCTGACAATTTTAACGGGAAGCCTGTAACTTCTTCCTTACAAAAATCGCGTCATGTTATTTTAGGATTTGAATACGAATTAAACAAAAAAATAATATTTAATATTGAAGGATATTATAAAAACAACAATCAGCTTACCGAACTTAACAGAAATAAAATAATGAATGATGACGCATCAAACGCCTTAGAACCTGATATTTACAAAAAAGACTTTATAATAGAACAAGGAGATGCTTACGGTGTCGATTTTTTATTTAAATATGATTATAAAGGATTATATTTATGGTGTGTGTATTCGTTGGGCAAAGTTACTCGTTTGGGTGAATTTATTAACGACGATGGTAGTATTTCAGTTGAAACCTATGCTCCGCATTTTGACAGAAGACACAATATAAATTTAATGGCATCATATACATTCGGCAGAGACTTGAATTGGGAAGTGGGAGCAAGATGGAATTTTGGTTCAGGATTTCCTTATACGCCTACAGCCGGATATTACGAAAAAATTAATTTAACAGACGGTATAATGAGCGATTATACTTCGGCAAACGGTCAATTATCATATTTATTGGGTGATATTAACACTCACCGACTACCATCATATCACCGATTTGATGTTAATATAAAGCGAACCTTTTATATTTCTGACAGAACTAAAATTCAGCTTTCAGGTAGTGTGACAAATGTTTATAATCGTGAAAATATTTTCTATATTGATAGAGTTAAAGCCGAAAAAGTATATCAACTACCTATTTTACCAAGTGTTGGAATTAGCATTACTTTTTAATGATTAAAAAGAAAGTTTTGAAAACTTTTTTATGCGTTTTACAAAAAAAGAAAAAATTATACTCCCTTTAAAAATTTCAGGGTGATAGAAAATTTTTTGTTTTTCAATATTTTCATTTCTCTTTTTTCTGATTTTTTTCAGATTTGAATAAAATGCCATATGAGCTTTAAATACTGTCGTGAAAAAAGAAAACTTACCTTGCAAAAGATACATTATTGCCGAAGCTCCATCAAGAATCATACGAATAAACAGTATATATCTAAAACTACCTTTCGGCAAATTTTTATATAGCAAAAACAAATTATTCCGATAATTATAAAATAATTTTCGCGGATTATTATTGGGTAATGTTCCTCCACCTACATGATAAACAACAGAATTGGGAATATAAACAACACTATAACCTCTGTTTTTCATTCGCCAACACAAATCTATCTCTTCCATATGAGCAAAAAAATCATCGTCTAATCCGCCAAGTTCATGATACACCGATGCTCTTACAAACATACAAGCACCTGTTGCCCAAAAAATATCCGAAACATCATCGTATTGCCCTTTATCTTCTTCGGTAACATTAAGAATTCTACCACGACAAAAAGGAAATCCGTATTTATCGATAAACCCACCTGCTGCTCCGGCATATTCAAATTTGTTTTTTTCGTGATATGCCAATAATTTGGGCATTGCTGCTGCTACTTCTTTATTGGCATCCATAAAATCAACAACAGATTGCAACCATAATTCTGTTACCTCAACATCGGAATTTAACAATACATAATATTCAGCTTTTATCTGAAACAATGCCTTATTGTATCCACCGGTAAATCCGTAATTTTTATCAAACTTTATTATATTAATTTCAGGGAAATTTTTCTCAATATAATCTATACTGTTATCTGTTGAGCCGTTATCGGCTACCCAAACTTCCGAATGCTCCGATAATGAATATTTTACCACAGAAGGAAGAAATTGTTTTAAAAAATTTTCTCCGTTCCAATTTAAAATTACTACTGCTGTTTTTATCATTAAATTTATTTATAATAACATCTCAATCAATTACTTATCAGAACATTTCTGTAAAATACAGAAACTTTCAACTTTCAACTTTTAACTTTCAACTAAACCCCTAATTACCTTCCATATATTCTCGAGCCTTACTTTTTTGTGCCCCAAAACTATTCCCTCTCCATTCACCGTTGCGAGAATAAAGTTCTTTTTCCCATTCAGGATTTTGCAACTCTCCTTTCATGTCAGAATAAAGTAATATATAATCATTATATAAAGAGTTTTTATTGTAAAACAAGAACTTTTTATCGGTTTGATCGGCAATTTTATAATAATGCCAAATTTCGTAAGGATACGCCGAAGGCTCATTTTTTTCAATAATAACAGAATTTGGTGGTCCGTATTGTAAATATACTCTTCCTCTATCGGTAGCAAATCCGTGATTTTGCGGAGTGCTGTATCGTTTTTCTACAATATTCAGTTTATCTTTATATTCGAGCCACGCATATTCGGGATTGGCTTCGTTTCGCTTTTCCCAAAAGTTATAAAAAAACTGCTGCATAAACTTAAGATTTGCCGCTTTAAGCTGATTATCGATAAAACGATCCTCGGCAACATCACAAATAGGACGTAATGCACTTAAATATACTGCCAAAGTATCGCGACTTGTGTAGTTTTTAACAAATGTATTTGAAACTTCAATATTGGTAATATCTACATCCTTAGGCTTTGCAGCATCATTCAGCCTTTGAAAGAATTTTTTTGTTGTAAGCAACAATTTATTTTCCCGATTACGCACCTCTATTACAAGATAGTAATTACCTGTAGGTAAGTTACTTATATTTACTTCTCTGAAAATAACATTTACATTTACAGCCTTTTCTTTTTGAAAAGAACTGTAATCTTTTATCGGTTTCGATGTGTTGTAATTTTCGATATGAAACATTAATAAAAAATCTTCAAGAGGTCCTATTTCTTTTGCGGCATTGTATAGTTCGGCATAAAATCTTAAATATTTAACTTGCTGAGGGAAAAAATCGGAAACATACGGAATACATTCGTATCCGTTTTTATAAAAAATATTTTTTTTGTTTGATGAATAATACCGCTCAATAAGTTCTATTCCACTAAAAGCCAGTTGATTTTCTGGTATATTCACAGTAACCAATTGCGATATTTTAAATTTATCTTCATTTTCGGGGGCATTTACATCTTTAATGATAAGCTCAAAATTGTAAACTCCTTGAGGAATTGCAATTCTTTGTAAATCGATAAAACTCGGAAAATAAGTTGCCGAATCAGGTATCGCCGGACTTACAATTTTAAATTTGCGATACTCTTTTACTTGATCAACATTTTTAAATAACATTGTAACTTCAACTTCAGCTTGCAATGCACTATCAGAATTCATTGTATAATTTACCGAATTACCTGCAATTGCAATATATGTTTCGATATATGTTCCTGTTTTTTGAGTATAAAACGGAGCATAATAAAAATATGCATCAACTCCTTGTGCCTTGATATTTGAACTGCTTACAATAATAATAAAACTTATTATCGCTGTAATTTTTGATATCAGATTCATATTTTATGTTTTTACATTATTTTTTTAACAATGTCTAATAAATCATTATGAACACCTTGTGTTCCCGCAATAATTTCTCTTCCGTAAAAGTAGTTATTTTCTCCCGAATAATCAGAAACTTTTCCGCCTGCTTGTTCAACAATAAAAGCTCCTGCTGCAATATCCCAAACACTAAGCCCGTATTCAAAAAACCCATCGAATTTACCTGCGGCAACATAAGCGAGGTCGGTTGCTGCCGAGCCGTGTCGTCTGATACCGTGAGAATTTTTTACAACTGTTTCAATTGCTTTCAGATGATTTTGCAATCTGCTGAAATCGTTAATATGAAACCCTGTAGCTATTAGTGAATCGGATAAATTTTTAGCTTTCGATACTGAAATTATTTTATTATTACAAAATGCCTGAGTGCCTTCCCACGAATAAAACATTTCGTCTGCTCCAAGTTCATATACTATTCCCAATATGGTTTTTGAATTGTATTGCAAAGCTATACTTATGGCATGTGGCATTAAGTTATGAATAAAATTTGTAGTCCCGTCAAGCGGATCAATAATCCAAATATACTCTTCGTTGTTGTTGTCTGCTGTTTTTTCTTCGGTAATAAATCCGGCTTGCGGCAGTATAATTTTAAGACCATCAACAAGCATTTGTTCGGCTTGTTTGTCAACATACGACACGAAATCGTGGAATCCCTTGCTTTCAACATCGTCAGTATTAAATTTAATACGTTCATCAGAAATAAACTTCCCTGTTTTTTTTGCAAGTTCAATAACCTTATTGCCTGTTGTATCAATATTCATAGCTTATATAATAATTATTCTATTATTTTTCCTTTTACAAAACCCGAATCGGTCAGTTTTTCAAGATATACTTTTTTTGTTTTATTAATCAAACTTTTATCGAAAGTAACCTCAATTTTAATGTAATTATCGGTAAAACCATACATTTTCCCGTTGTTGTTTTGAGCTTCAAACAACACTTCTCTAACTGTGTTAATATGTTGAGAGTGAAAAGTTATCTCTTTTTCTTTTGCTATTTGATGCATAATTTTACTGCGTTGCTTTCGAATTTCTATCGGCACTTGATCTGACATTTTTGCCGCAAGAGTATTTTCCCGTTCCGAATATGTAAAAACATGTAAATAGGATACATCAATACTTTTTATAAACTCACAAGACTTTTCAAATTCACTTTCGGTTTCGCCGGGTACTCCAACAATAACATCGGCGGCAATGCATGCATCTGGCATCATTGTTTTTATTTTATCGATACGAGATTTGTAAAAATCGGTTGTATATCTGCGTCGCATCAGTTGCAAAAGGTTGTTGGTTCCGCATTGCAAAGGAATATGAAAATGCGGCACAATAGTTTTACTGTTTAATGCAAAATCAAGAATTTCGTCGGTAAGCAAGTTTGGTTCTATTGATGATATTCTTAGCCTTTCAAGCCCTTCTACCCCATCAAGTTCTTTGATTAAATCGTAAAAAGTCTCATTTGTTGAACGTCCGAAATCACCGATATTCACACCTGTAAGTATAATTTCTTTAATTCCTTTATTTACAACTTCTTTTGCTTTGTTTACTGTTTCAGCAATTGTATTGTTTCGGCTTTTTCCGCGGGCTTTGGGTATTGTGCAATAAGAACAAAAATAGTCACATCCATCTTGCACTTTTAAAAAACTGCGTGTTCTATCGGCAAAAGAATACGATAGTGTAAATATTCGTTCTCTAACATCAGTATCAATAATTATTTTTGGTTTTGAACCTTTTTCAATAGTTTCAATTTGTTTTAATACATCAAATTTATTTGCAGAACCGAGAATCAAGTCAACACCTTCAATTTCAGCGACTTCTTCAGGTTTTAATTGGGTGTAACATCCTACAGCAACAACTTTGGCTGACGGATTATTTTTTATTATTTTTTTTATTGCTTGTTTACTTTTTTTGTTTGCCAATTCTGTAACCGTACAGGTATTAATGATACAAACATCTGTTTTTTCGCCGGCATCAACTCGTAAATATCCTGCATCAACAAATTTATTGGCAATATCGGATGTTTCGGCAAAGTTAAGTTTACACCCCAGTGTTATAAATGAGACCTTTTTTTTGACCATAATAAAAAAAATAAGACTGCTGAAACATTGCTGTTACAACAGTCTGCAAATATACAAGTTTTTAAATTATGATTAAAAAAGGTTTTAAGCAAATTCTTCGGGAACGGTAACATGAGCCCAGTTTTCGCCACGCTTGATGCGTGTTATCTGCATTTCGCTTACGCAAAACAGTTTAGCAATAACATTTTGTGTTATTCCTCTTTGCAACATCGATTTAATCATCACCACATCGTCTTCGGTAAGTTTTGAATAAGTAATAATTTTCTCTTTACAGTTACGACGACGTTCATGAAGTCTGTCAAACATTCGTTTGTATGCTTCATCTTTTGTTACCCATTTTAAATTTGAACAGTGATTGTTTCCTTTGTTCCAATCTAAATGAATAACAGTGTCTTGATTATCAGCAGTTTTCCCGACAAACAATTCAGCTGTAATTTTATGAACAAGAAATGACTTTTTTTTGCCGTTTGATAAGAAACTTACATTTTGGAACCCCTTGATAATACCGGGTTTAACAATTCTACCTTTTTCTTTATCGTAGCAGTAGCTTTTAATTCTGCCATAGTTACTTACTTCATATTTTTTATCAGCAAAAGGGATTGTTTTCCAAATTTCATCGGTTAGTTTTTTTAATCGTCGTTCCATGAGTATTTGGTGTTTAGTGTTTTCTTTCAAAAAAAAAAATTAAATTATCAAAATGGTTATTCAAATATAAAAAATATCATCTATTTATAGAATATATACGGAATTTTATTTTATTTATTGCATTATTATTAAATACATCTTACTAAAAAAATACAAAACATACTGTCATTAAATGATTTATATATCATTTAACTATTAAATATACAAGATTTATTAATTGCATTTATTTCAACTTATAATATTTATTTGTCTCACATTTTATCTCTACAAAAATAAACTCTTTGAATGTAACAGATATTATAGTGTCATATCAAGCATATTTATTATACCAAATTTTGTAGATTTTGCAACATAATGCACTTAACATGACAATAGTTAAATTAATACATAAAACCAAAAAGCCAAAGAGGTATTTTATTATCTACTCCAAACTCAATATCATCTGCAACAATATATGAATCAGGAATATTTTTTATCTGTTTTTTTTTTTTACTCTTTCCTCCTATTTCAAAAATATATTTTTCATCAACTAAAAAATCACCTTTATTTGGATATGTAATATTATGATTATTTGAAACTTGATTTAGAAAAAATACCTCTCTGACACTTCCAATATTTGGTAATGAATTCTTAATAGCATACATATAATTAGTATTTTCTAAATAGAGTTTTTCGGGTTTTTGAAGTAAACTTACTCCATAAGAATCTTTATTAATAAGATTTAATATTCCGGCATCAGAAAGATAATTAAGGTATATCAAAATAGTTTTACGAGTAACTTGTATTTTTTTTGCTAAAGCTGATATATTAGGTTTAAAAGGAACTGTTTGACTTAAAATAAAAAGGAGTTGCTTTATTTTATTTATAATAGAAATATCTGTGTTTCTTAACATTGGCAATTCAACTTCAAGTATCATATTTATTATTTCTTGTAGTCGTTTATAATACAAAATCTCATCATTGCTGTAAAATGGGAAATATCCAATTTTGAGATATTCACTAAAATATTTTAAAGGTTTTACCTTTTTTACAATATCTAAAGCTATTTGTATGTGATTGTCCAATATTTCATTTAATGAATAGGATTTTAATATCTGTTTATGTTTAAATTCTAAAAACTCTCTAAATGACAATCCTTGTATATTGTAAACCAATGCCCTACGACTTAAATCGGCACGTGAATTTAGTATTTCTAATAAAGATGAACCTGTGAAAACAAGTTTTAATTGTGGATAATAATCATAAATATTTTTCAATTCTATAGACCAATCTTTATATTTATGAACTTCATCAACAAACAGATGCTCCCCTCCTCTACTTACAAAATCATCAACAAAATCTATTAGTCTGTTTTCTGTAAAAAAAAGATTATCTAAAGAGATATACATAGCTTTGTCTGACAGACCGTATTTTTGTTTTATATATGAAGTAATAGTGTTGTTTTACCAACTCCTCTACTACCTTTAATTCCTATAAATTTTTCACTCCAAGGTAATTTATTAAACAAATATCTTTTAAAGTTAGTATCTGTTGTATTGATTAAGCTGATATGTCGTCTTTTTAGCTGTTCCACTTCTGCTATTTTGTTTCTTAAAGAATACAAATATAATAAAAATTGTTTCTTAGAGAATACAATTAATGTTTCTCTTACCTAATACAATACTCCTGAATTTGATATAATGATAAGTTAACTTCGACAAGTGCTTGATATTCAAAATATAAACTTGCCAATATTTGAAATAAAAAAGATTTAGAACCTTTTTATTGATACAATCTCAAAAAGTGTATAAAATAATTTTTGATTTTAGTTATATTTTTAATGCCTGCCAACAAATTCTAAATATAAAAAATCAGATTCTTATACCCATTACAATCACATCGTCAATTTGCCTGAAATTACCTTTCCATGTATCAAATTTTTTCTCAATAATATCTTTTTGTTCAT
>CAYRJP010000032.1:0-7439 GCA_964424425.1 uncultured Bacteroidales bacterium
TATTATTCTTCAATTTCTATCATTTTAAAAGGAACTTTAATAATAGATTGATAATCTTCACCGGCTTCAAGCATATCTTCATCGTCTTCTTCGTAATACCAGTTTATTATCACTTCATTTCCACTTTTATAGATAGCTTCTAGTTTTTTAAAAACATCTAATATACATTTAGAACTGCTGGTATTGAAATATTCAAGTTGAATATTAACTTCTGTTAATTCAGCCGGATTTGACAGATAGTCCTCTAACCATTTTACCAACGGATCGTAAAACTCTATGGAATTTTCCGGTATCGAACGTCCTTTAATCTCAATTTTCCCGTTACTGTTAAAATTTACTGTCGGTGTTTTTGGTGTTCCTGCAATTGAAATTGGTTCCATGTTTTTCTTAATTATTTATTATAATGTAAAGATAATTTATTTTATTCAAAAAACTTCAATTGATAATTAATTTATTCTTCAATATTTACATCTAAACTAAAAAAGTAATAGTCGTTTGTATATTTGTAGAAATTATAATTTAATTTACTTCCCGATTTTCTTGAAATATCAACCATTCCTAATCCGCCGCCGCCTTTTTCACTAAATTGTTGATTATCTAAAATCTCTTTATAAAATTCCTTGAGTTCTTGTTTATCTAAAGTATTAATATAACTCAAATGTTTATTTAAAAATTTCTTTTGTTCATCTTGTATAAAGTTGCCTGTTATTATGTGATACCCTGTACCATTTTTAAATAAAATACATACTCCGTATTTTCCTTTTTCTTCTACTGAATTGTTTTCAGGAAGAATAGAAGAATGATGATACAGATTCTGTAAACTCTCAACTAGTACATTATAAATCTTTTTCCTAGCTTTATTTGACAAAATATCGTTCAACTTATTTTCAACAGTATCCAAATATTCTGTAATTAAAGATTTTGTAATTTCTCCTTTAAAAAGAAAAATTATATCTTTATTTTTATATTTATCAAGCCATTCTCGAATGCTAAAGGCCATATTAATTTTTTACATATAGGTTCATATTCACAAATATAAAAAAAATAAATAAATTCATTCCTTATATCTGCAAGATAATTGATTTTTTTATCTTATTATTTTGTAGATTAAGGAAAAACAAGGTATTATACCTAAAGTTTTATGTAGGTATTTTCCTTAATTTTTTTGGATGTTTTCGTAATTTCAGGTTTAATTAGTGCCTGTTCATAAAGCCTGATAATTGTGTGATTAATGAATAAATTTGAATAATGTTTAGTAAAGAAGAAGCAAGAGTATTGAGGCAAGAGTTTTGGATAAAATTTTCAGATTACACAAATTTTTTTTCTTTAAAAAAAGGTGTTCCTGTAAAGTGGATGTTGTATAAAACCGGAATTAAGGGATTGGAATTGAAATTTGATATTAATAAAAAAGACATAAAAGTAATTCTGGAAATAAATTGTAAAAATTCCGACAGGCGATTTGATATATTTGTTGAATTGGATAATTATAAAAAAATATTGGAATACGGTTTTGCCGAAAATCTTATATGGGAAGAAGATTATAATATTAATGGACACAAAGCAGTATCAAGGATATATGTTGAAATGCAAGATGTAAAATATTATAATAAAAATAATTGGGTAATGATATTTGAATTTATGGCTGAAAATATGTTTACTCTTCAGTCTAATCTTGAAGAAATATTGCCTGTTTTAAAAGAAAAATTCGGAAAATAAATATTATCTTTATGACCTATAGGATAAAAGAGAAAAGCTGTTTATAAAACACATTTCTTTTTAATGCAGTTTTTTTTTTGTAAAATAGCAAATAAATCAATTAAGTTCAGTAATTATGAAAATAAAAATGAACATAAAAAGAAAGATGTTATTGTTTATACTTTTAACATCTGTTATAATATTCTCAATTTCGGTAGGTTATATAAACTATAAATCAAGGCAATTGGCATTAAAAGATGCTAAAAAACGAGCTTTGTCGGTAACACATGAGAATGCTCTCGAAATAGAAAAAGCATTATCAATAGATTTGGCGGTATTACGTACTTTATCTCAAGCCTTTTTGGTTTATAAAGATATGCCTGAAGAAGAATGGAGAAGTTTATTTATAAAGATGTATTATCATGTTTTTGAAAAAAATACTGATTTTTATAAGTTGTGGGATAGTTGGGAATATAAATATTTTGTTCAGGGATGGGATAAAGATTATGGACGATTTTCGGTAAATATATATAGAAAAAACGGACAAATAGGACATGCTGTTTATGAAAGAAGTCTTGACGGAGATAATGAATTATATGCAAAGATAAAAAGCATTAATAAGCAAATGTTATGGGAGCCTTACTGGGATTATTATCTGGAAGAGGGAGAACAAAAACAATTTATGACAAGTATATCGGCACCTATTTATCGTGATAATAATTTTGGTGGTATGGTGGCGGCTGATATTACAATGGACAGATTTCAAAAGTTGACACAGTCAATAAAGCCTTATGATAAAACATCGGCTTATTTAATATCAAATGAAGGCATTTTTATATCTCATCCAAATGATGAATTAGTAGGAAAATCAGTTTCTGAATTTGCTCCTTTTTTTGATGAACAATTTAGTTTGTCAACTCTCATTAAAGAGGGAAAAACAGGTGCTTTTATTGGTCTTGACGGAAATAATAATAAGGTATTATTAAGTTTATGTCCTATTCAAGTAGGAGATTATCCTGCTCCGTGGTCTTTAGTATTGGCTGTGCCTGTTGATGTTGTATTATACGATGCAAACAAAACACAAACAGTATCGCTTATTGTTGCGATTATAGGTGTTTTGCTTATTTCACTGATAATTTATTATATGTCGAAGAATATAAGTTCAGCATTAATAATGACAACGGGCATTTTAAAGAAACTATCCTTGGGAGATATTAAAGCTGTTGATAATCTTAATATTAAACGCGGCGATGAGATAGAAGATATGGCAAATTCTGTTAATGCTTTAAAGGAAGGATTAAAAGAAACATCAGTCTTTGCTCAGGAAATTGGTAAAGGAAATTTAGCGGTGGAGTTTACTCCACTGAGTGAAAAAGATGTATTGGGAAATTCACTTATTGAAATGCGGAAAAGTTTGCAACATGCTAAGAATGAAGAAGAAAAACGTAAAATAGAGGATGAAAAACAGAATTGGGCAACTCAAGGATTGGCTAAATTTGGTGAGATATTAAGAACTAATTCTCATAATATTAAGCAGTTGTCGTTTAATATCATGAGCAATCTTATTAGTTATTTAGATATTAATCAGGGAGCTTTATTTGTTGTTGAAACAGAGCATAATGATGAAGACGATGAAGTTTATCTCGAATTAAAATCGGCAATAGCTTATGGTCGTGATAAATATATGAAAAAGCGTGTTGTTGTTGGTGAAGGGCTTGTAGGACGTTGTGCTTATGAGAAAAAAACAATTTATCTTACAGATATACCGGATGATTATATTAAAATAACATCGGGAATGGGAACAGCTAATCCAACAGCATTGTTGCTTGTTCCACTTATTCTTAACGATGAAATATTCGGAGTTATTGAACTTGCATCATTCCACGAAATAGAA
Organism: uncultured Bacteroidales bacterium; assembly: GCA_964424425.1. Classification (GTDB taxonomy): domain Bacteria; phylum Bacteroidota; class Bacteroidia; order Bacteroidales; family SZUA-534; genus GH45. The sequence continues at coordinate 3,590 of CAYRJP010000032.1, forward strand.
GATTATCAAATTGAGTTTGTTGAAAAACTTGGAGAGAGTATTGCCAGCACAATAGCTACAGTAAAAATCAACGAAAAAACTTCGTATCTTCTCGAACAATCGAAAAGTCAAGCCGAAGAGTTGGCTGCACAAGAAGAAGAGATGCGTCAAAATCTTGAAGAGCTTCAGGCTACTCAAGAAGAGGCGGCAAGACGTGAATACGAAATGGAAGGAGTTATTAATGCTCTTGGTGCTACAGCTTTTATTGTTGAATACGACCTTGATGGTATTATTATTGCTTGCAATGACAAATATTCTGAAGTATTAGGTATGCCTAAAGAGCAAATAATCGGACAAAGCCATCAGGCAGGATATGTTTTTGATATCGAATCAAAAGCAAACTACGATATATTTTGGGGTGATTTGCGTCGAGGAGAATCAAAACATCAAATAAATAGGGTTGTGTATAACACTCAAGAATTTTGGGTTGATGAAACTTACACTCCAATCATAAGTCAAACTGACGGTAAACCTTATAAAATATTAAAAATAGGTTTTGATATTACCGAACAAAAACTCAAAGAGAGTGAAATGCAAGAGCAGGCTGAAAAAATTAATGAAGAATCAAAAATAATTGATGAGTATAAAAATGAAATAACAAAACTTAAAAAAGAACTTGAAAAAATAAAAAAACAATCTAATATTAGTAAACATGTTGATAATAAAAAAGAGGCTGAAAAGATAAGTTATGATATTAAGGCTTCGGGTAATAATTTATTAGATTGGGTAGATAAATTTATACTTGGAATAGAAGATATTGACGAACAACATAAGCAACTTGTAGAATTAGTAAACTCAATGTTTACTTCGTTTAAATTAGATAAAAATAAAAAAGAAATTAAAGAAAATATTAAGAGTTTTGTTGATTTTGCATCATATCATTTTGGGAACGAAGAGCAGTATTTTGAACAATTTAATTATCCCGAGTCAGAATCTCATATTAAGGAACACAATGAGTTTATAAAACAAGTAAAAGCATTCCAATCTGATTATAATGCCAATAAAGTTAAATTTTTAGACGATATTATGTCGTATATTAAAGTATGGCTGTATAGGCATTTTACCGAAATTGATGTTAAATATGTAGAGTTATTTAAATCAAACGGATTATAAAATATAAGCTATAAAAAATCCGCAAGTTTTATTTCTTGCGGATTTTTTTGTTTTATTCCCAATCTACAACAGGTGATTTATAAAAGTTAATTTTTTCCGACTGAAATCTTTTCGATTGTTTAGCCAAACGTAATTTATAGTTATTCCAATTTAAAACCTTAGCAGGCGACCAAGCTAATTCAGAATACCCTAAAATACGAGGGAATATCATATATTCAATATCGTCGAGTGTTTCAATAGTTTCAGTCCAAAGGGCAGCTTCGATACCGTAAATGTTTTTATCTCCTAAATTTGCAACAGTATCGGGTTTCCAGTTGTAAGCTTTGTCAACTTCAGTTAAACCTGCCCATGTAAGCCCTAATTTTGTAGTATCGGTATATTTCATATCCATATATGTAACCGAAGCAGGCGATAAAATAACTTTTGCACCTTTGGTAACAGCGAGTTTGGTGTTTTTAGCGTTACTCCAATATTGAACAATAGTATTTGGGTTAATATCAGTTTGTGCTATTTCATCCCAGCCGATACAAAGTTTATCATGTTTGTTGACAATAGAAACAGCTTTATTTATAAAATACAAATAATCGTTGTGTTCAGTAGCATGCGATTCGTCACCGCCAATATGAATATATTTACCCGAAGTTATATCTGCAATTTCACCTACAACATCGTTAATAAATTTATAAGTTATTGAGTCGTGAGCACAAAGAGTGCTGAATCCTACTTTAACACCTGAATATAATTCGGGAGCTTTTTTATTGCAATTAAGTTCGGGATACGAGCTTAAAGCCGCATTGGTATGTCCGGGCATATCAATTTCGGGCACAACTGTTATATAGCGTTTTTGTGCATATTCAACAATATCTTTAAATTGCTCTTGAGTATAAAAACCGCCTTTACCGCCGCCAACTTGTGTTTTGCTGCCGTGAGCAGTTAAGTTGGGCCACGATTTTATCTCTATTCGCCAACCTTGGTCATCGGTAAGGTGAATATGAAAGCGGTTCATTTTATACCACGACAGATAGTCAATAAATTGTTTTATATCGTCAATATCGAAAAAATGGCGGGCAACATCAAGCATTGCTCCCCTGTATGCATATCGCGGATAATCAATTATTCTTCCTGTGGCAACATAATATTTTTTATGAGCAACTGATGAGTCAATTGAATTTGATGGGATTAATTGCAATAAAGTTTGAATGCCTCTGAAAATACCTTCCTTAGAGTTTCCTCTTATTCTGATATTGTCATCTTCAATGGTAAGGCGGTATGCTTCTCTGTTTGTGATAGTATCTATTTTATTTACAAACAGATTAATACCTTTATCGTTAATGTTTTTTCTTTTTTTTGCAACAAACTGCAATCCTGTGAGTTCATGTAATCTGTCGCGTAAATATTTTGCTATAAACTCGGCTTGCTTGCTGTTGCCTGTATAATAAATATATGTATTACTTCGTAAATCGTAAACCGAATTTGTGGCATTAACATAAACAGGATACGGAATTAAACTCTCATTGCTTAAATCGCTCTTAATATCGGGAGTTTTATTACACGAAACTGTTGTAAAAAAAAGAATTAGCGTAAGTATTCCCCCAAAAATAGTTTTAAAGTTTTTCATAGTGATGTTATTTTTTAATTTTATTTTAAATACATTTAACAACGCCTATCTGTTCGCCGAATTTTATGGTAGTTTCCATATTATTCTGTGAATTTTTAATTAAATCTTCATCAAATTTAACTCTGTTTTTTTCAAAAAACAAAACAACAGTGGAACCTCCGAATTTAAAATATCCTTTTTCTTCGCCTTTTTTTACTTTTGAAGTATTGTAAGTTTGAATTATCGAACCAACCATTGTTGCTCCTATTTCTGAAATAATAATATTGTCGAAAACAGAATTATAAAGTTGTGTAATACTTCGTTTGTTCATACAAAAAAGCTCAATTTTCTTTTTTACTGCTATTGGAGAAACCGAATAGTAATCTCCGTTGATATTAAAACTGTTGGTTATTGTTCCCGATATGGGAAAGTGAAACCTGTGATAGTCGGCAGGACATAGGCGTATTATTGCTAAACTGCCATTTAAATATTCTTTTGCCAAAGAGCTGTCTTGCAAAAAACTGTAAATGTTAAATTTGTATCCTTTAACTATAAAATCTTGATTTGTAATATCTTGATAAACTAATATCTTACCGTCGGCAGGCGAAACAACAATATTTGTGTCAAAATTAATCGGTCTGAATTCAGGTTTTAATTTCCTGTAAAAAAAATCGTTAAATGACTTAAAATGTTGCTTTTGTGCTTCTGATAAATTGATATTATAATCATTTACAAAATCATATATTTTATTTGCAGATTTAGGAGAGTCCATTCGTTTACCGTAAAAATCCGATACAAATTTTCGTTTAACAAGCCCTTCTAATGACAGTTTGCCTATGGGATTGTTGTAAAGCCATACAAGCCAAAATTCACCCGGCACTTTTTCCGTTTTTATTTCATTTGAATACCGTTCAACGTATTTTATAGGAGTTCTGTTTTTATACGGATAAAAAAACAATATTCCGAATAGAACTATTATAGTTAATAATATTCTTTTTTTGCTCATTTAATTTTATCTTTTTTACAAAGAAACTAAAAATTTATATAGTAACAGCTACTTACATATAATGTTATTTATAAAATTATTAGAAATTACATATT
>CAYRJP010000032.1:7539-16436 GCA_964424425.1 uncultured Bacteroidales bacterium
TTTTATATTATTGGAGAGCAATATTTTTTTGTCTAAAAAATATTTTATAAAAAACAGCATTTTAGATGTCCGATACCCGATTTTTTTGTATTTTGGCACAATTTTTAAAATATAAAAGATTTAATAGAGTCATGGCATTTATTAGTGATAAAATTATAGGAGAAGGTTTAACATTTGACGATGTTTATTTGGTTCCCGCTTATTCTGAGGTTTTACCGCGCGATGTAAATATAACAACAAAATTTTCGCGTAATATAGAGTTAAAAACACCGATTGTTTCGGCAGCAATGGATACAGTTACCGAATCAACAATGGCAATAGCCATAGCACGTGAGGGTGGAATAGGAGTTATCCATAAAAATATGACCATAGAAGAACAAGCTCAAAAAGTCAAAATGGTAAAGCGTGCTGAGAACGGAATGATTATAGACCCTGTTACCATTTCAAAAGATAAAATTGTAGCAGATGCTTTGGCTATAATGAAAGAGTATAAAATCGGTGGTATTCCTGTTGTTGATGAATATAATACACTTATCGGAATAGTAACAAATCGCGACTTGCGTTTTGAAACAATAGATAAGGCTATTGCTGATGTTATGACTCATGAAAAAATAATAACAACCAATCAATCCATCAACTTGGAAAAAGCAGCTAAAATATTGATGCAGTATAAAATAGAAAAACTTCCTGTTGTTGATGACGATAATAAACTTATAGGATTAATTACATATAAAGATATAACAAAAGCTAAAGACCGTCCCAATGCTTGTAAAGACAACAAAGGGAGATTACGGGTAGCAGCAGGAGTTGGTGTTACGTTTGATACAATGCAACGAATTGAGGCTTTAGTTGAAGCCGGAGCTGATGCAATTGTTATTGATACAGCTCATGGTCATTCAAAAGGGGTTATCGAAACTCTTAAAATGGCAAAAAAGAAATTTCCGAATGTTGATTATGTTGTTGGTAATATAGCAACACCCGAAGCAGCACTCGATTTAGTTGAAGCCGGAGCCGATGCCGTAAAAGTAGGTATTGGACCGGGGTCGATATGCACAACACGTATTGTTGCAGGAGTAGGTGTTCCGCAGTTAACGGCAATATTTGGTATTGCCGAAGCTCTTAAAAATACCGGAGTTCCGATTATTGGTGACGGGGGTATAAGATATTCGGGCGATATTGTTAAAGGGCTTGCTGCCGGAGCTGATTCTATTATGATAGGTTCTCTTTTTGCGGGAACTGAAGAATCGCCTGGTGAAACAATAATTTATCAAGGTCGTAAATTTAAGTCGTATCGCGGGATGGGTTCTATTGAAGCAATGCAAAAAGGCTCAAAAGACCGTTATTTTCAAGATACCGAAGATGATATAAACAAACTTGTTCCCGAAGGAATTGCGGCACGCGTGCCTTATAAAGGAACTTTGTCAGAAGTTATTTATCAAATGGTAGGAGGCATACGTTCCGGAATGGGATATTGCGGAGCTGCAAATATCGAAGCTCTGAAAAAAGCTAAGTTTGTAAGAATTACCAATGCGGGAATGGCAGAAGGTCATCCGCATGATGTTACTATTACAAGAGAAGCACCTAATTATTCAAGATAAAACTGTAAATAAAAAGTTGAAGTTCAGCTTTATTGTTTGTGTAATAAAGGTTTTTAACAGGTAACTTTATATACACAAGTTTATTTTTCAATTTAGTTTAAAAACGAACAAAAATATAATTGTTTTTTTTGATTTTTATAATAAAAAAATACTCATTAAGTTAGTATATAAGGGTAATAAATTTAAAAAGTATTAAAATGCAAAAAATAGTATTATTTGTATCAATAGTGATGAGCATTAATATTTATGCTCAAAATAGTAATGAGGTTTTATTAACCATTGACGGAAACAAAATTACATGTGGTGAGTTTGAAAGAATTTATACCAAAAACAACAAAAATCCGTCTTTTGACAGTGTTTCTTTGGCTGAGTATATGGATTTATTTATAAACTTTAAATTAAAAGTTATTGAAGCCGAAGAGTTGGAAATGGATACTTTAAAAAGTTTTAAAACAGAACTTAAAGGGTATAGAGTTCAGCTTGAAAAACCTTATTTTACCGATGAATCGGTTGATGAACAATTAATGAAAGAGGCTTATGACAGAATGCAGTGGGATATCAGAGCAAGTCATATTCTTATCAGATGTGGCAGCGATGCTCTTCCTGCCGATACTTTAAAAGCATACAATAAAATAGCACGAATAAGAAAGGAAGCTGTTAGTGGTAAGGATTTTGCCAAATTAGCTAAAGAATATTCCGAAGATCCGTCGGCAAAAAAGAATGGAGGTGATTTAGGATTTTTTACGGCTTTTTCAATGGTTTATCCTTTTGAATCAGCTGCTTATAATACTCCGGTTGGTAAAATTTCAAAAATTACAAGAACAAAATATGGTTATCATATAATTAAAGTTACAGATAAACGAAAAGATCGTGGACAAATTAAAGTTGCTCACATAATGCGAACAGTTCCTCAAGGAAGTGGAATATTAAAAGATGAACAACAAAAACAGATGATATATCAGATTTATGATTCACTAAAAGCAGGTGCCGATTTTGCTGAAATGGCAAAAAAATATAGCGACGATCGCGGTACAAGCAGTAAAGGTGGTGAATTACCTTATTTTGGAGCAGGTCGTATGATTCCTGAATTTGAAAAAGCAGCTTTTTCTTTGCAAAATATTGGCGATGTATCTAAACCCATAAAAACATTTTACGGTTACCATATAATTAAATTGATTGATGTTAAACCTATCGGTTCTTACGAAGATTTAAAACCAACAATAAAAAAACGTATATCAAAAGACGTAAGAGCTAGAAAAGGTAGAGCTGCTGTAATGGCAAGGTTAAAAAAAGAGTATAAACTTAAAATAAATGAAGAGTCAATAAAACCGTTTTATAAAGTTATTGATTCAACAATATTTATAGGCGAATGGGATGCTGTTAAGGCTAAGGGCTTGAACAAAACAATGTTTACTCTTGAAGATACGCTGATTTTTACTCAACAAGATTTTGCTCAAAGTATTTCTAACGATGGATTACGTAGAATAAAACGACCATTACAGTTAGTTGTTGATGATGAATTTAATCGTTATGTTGAAAAGATAATTACTGATATTGAAAAATCAAGATTGGAAGAAAAATATGCTGATTTTAAAAATCTTTTACAGGAATACCACGATGGAATATTACTGTTTAATCTTACCGATGAAATGGTGTGGTCAAAAGCTGTTAAAGATACCGCCGGACTTGAAAAATTTTATGAAAAAAATAAAAATAATTACATGTGGGGCGATAGAGTAGAAGTTACCCTATATACTTTTAATAACCAAAGATGGGAACCTCAAATCAAAAAATTGGCTATTAAAACAGGTAAGAAAAATTTAGATGTTCAATCTTCGCTTGATAAATTTTTGAAAAAAGCTAAAGCAAAAGACAGCACTTTAACAGTTACTGTTGAAAAAAATAAATTCAGCAAAGGTGAAAATGATATTGTTGATTTAATAAAATGGACACCCGGTATTAAAGAACCTGTAAAACGAGACGATAAAATTGTTATTGCTTATGTAAACAAACAAATTCCGCCTGAACCAAAAAAACTGAAAGAGGTAAGAGGATTAGTTACAGCTGACTATCAAAATTATCTTGAAAAACAGTGGATTAAGGAATTAAGAGAAAAACATGATATTAAAATTAATGAAGATGTTTTTAAATCAATGATAAAGTAAATAAATCACAATTATTAATTTAATTCTTTTTGATGAAGAATCTGATAATCATTTTATTAATTACAACTTTATTTTCGTGCAACTCGTTTGTAAACAGAGGTGTTGATAATAAAATAGTAGCTCAGGTTGGTAGCAATAAGCTGACTTTATCTCAATTGGAGATGGCAATACCTGAAAATATTAACGATATCGACTCAATATCGTTTGCTCAGAATTATATCGAAAAATGGGTGAGAGACCATCTTTTATTAGAAAAAGCAGAGATTAATCTTGATAAAAAAACACAACAAAGTATTGAGGTTATGATTGATAATTACCGAACATCATTGTTGTTGTTTAAATACCAGCAAATGATAATAAGGCAAAAACTTGATACTGTTGTCACCGAAAAACAAATTATTGATTATTATAAAAAACATGCCGATAATTTCAGACTCGATAGTTGTGTTGTGAAAGCTATTTATGTGCAGTTGCCTAAATCATTATACGACAGGTATAAAGTTCGTCAATGGATTCGTTCAAAAAAAGAAGAAGATATAATTTCACTTGAAGATTACTGTTATCAAAATGCACGAAACTTTAATATGGGTGAAAATTGGCAATATTTTAACAGGATAATGTCAAATGTGCCTAGGAAAATTACAGATGGCAGTCGATTTCTTAAGTATAATAAATATATTGAAGCTACTGATTCGCTTTATACTTATTATCTTTATTTTTTAGATTATAAATTACCCAACGATACAACGCCGGTTGTCTTTGTTGAAGATAAAATTAAAGATATAATTCTTAATCATCGTAAGGTAAAATTAATTGATGATTTAGAAAATAACATTTACAATGATGCTGTTGACCAAAAGAAATTTATTATTCATACTAATTAACTTAAATAGTGAAACAAATTTCGAAATAAATTCGAAGCAAATTAAAATATAAATACTTATGCGTGCATTTGCGGTATTTATAAATTTTATTAAATAATTCGTAAAAATCAAATATATGAAAATAAAACCTTTATTAATTCTATTTATATTTAACTTTTTTATTGTTTTAACAAAAGCTCAAGATAAAGTAGTTATAGATCAGATTGTAGCTATTGTGGGACGACAGGTAGTTTTGCAAAGTGATATTGAAAGTCAAGCATTACAAATGCGTGCTCAGGGATATTACACATCAGGCGATTTGAAATGTGAAGTGCTTGAAGAGATGCTTTATTCAAAATTACTTGTTAATCAGGCAATATTAGATAGTGTTGAAGTATCCGATGACGAAGTAAGGTCAGAAATGGAACGTCGTCTTAACTATTTTATCAATCAAATAGGAAGCGAAGCAAAACTTGAAGAATATTATAAAAAATCAATATCTGAGATTAAAGAGGATTTTAGTGATGTTATTAAAGAACAGTTGCTTGCTCAAAGAATGCAACAAAAAGTAACGGCAGACCTTAAAGTGACACCCGATGAGGTTAGAAGATTTTATAAAAACATACCCAAAGATAGTTTGCCTATTGTAAATACAGAATTTGAACTAGAGCAAATATCTGTAAATCCAAAGATTAAGGAAGCTGAAATTTTACGCGTAAAAAATCAATTGAGAAATTTTAAAGAGAGAATTAATAATGGAGAGAGTTTTGCAACATTAGCTGTTTTATATTCGCAAGACCCGGGGTCGGCTACTAAGGGTGGCGAACTTGGATTTGTGAGTAGAGGTGATTTAGTGCCTGAATTTTCGGCTGTTGCTTTTAATCTTGAACCCGGTGAAGTATCAAAAATTGTAAAAACCGATTATGGTTATCATATTATTCAACTTATTGATAAAAAAGGCGAACGTATAAATTGTCGTCATATTTTGTTGAAACCGAAAATCAGCCCCGATGAAAAAATAAAAGCTAAACAAAGATTAGATACTATACGTCAGGATATTATTGATGGCAAAATTACTTTCAAAGAGGCTTGCTGGAAATATTCCGATGATAAAGATACTCGTCTTAACGGTGGTGTTATGGTTAATCCTATGACAGGAAATTCACGTTGGGAAGCATCGCAACTTGAACCAAAAATTGCATATGCAATTAAAGACCTTAAAGTAGGAGAAATTTCAAAACCTTTTGAAGCAGAAGATGCTAACGGAAAAACAGTTTATAAAATAGTTCTTTTAAAAACAAAAACTGAACCGCATCCTGCAAACCTTACTGATGACTATCAGCGTATTCAAGATATGGCTTTACAAAAAAAGAAAGGCGAATTTATGCAAGAGTGGGTTGCAAAAAGAATAAAGAATACATATCTTAAAATTGACGAAAATTTTAAAAGATGTAAATTCGACAATCCGGCTTGGAATAATTAATTGTGAAATTGTTAATAGTTGAAAAATTAATTCCTTATATGTTTTTTAGTTTCTTAACTTAAAAATAAAATAATTGCGATAATGACTATGATAAAATATAAAGATAATGTTGAAGCTGTTGATGCTTTAAAAGAGTCGTTTGATAAACTTCTTGACGAGATAAAAAAAGTTATTATCGGACAAGATGCTATTGTTAAAGATACTTTAATATCAATATTCAGTGGGGGACACTGCTTGCTTGTTGGTGTTCCCGGACTTGCTAAAACATTACTCGTAAATACTATTTCTGAAGCTCTTGGTATTAACTATAAAAGAATTCAGTTTACACCCGATTTAATGCCGTCGGATATTATTGGAGCTGAAGTGCTTGATGATAATCGTCAATTTAAATTTGTAAAAGGACCATTGTTTGCAAATATTATTCTTGCCGATGAAATAAACAGAACACCCCCTAAAACTCAATCGGCTTTACTTGAAGCTATGCAAGAAAAATCTGTTACGGCAGCAGGTAAAACTTATAAACTCGAAGAACCGTTTTTTGTGCTTGCTACTCAAAACCCCATTGAACAAGAGGGAACATATCCTTTGCCCGAAGCTCAACTCGACCGTTTTATGTTTAATATTTGGTTAGACTATCCATCTATTGAAGATGAATTTAATATTGTTGCCGATACTACTTCGGGATTACAAAAAGAGATAAATAATGTTTTAACAGCCGAACAAATTATATTCTTTCAAGAATTAATCAGAAAAATACCTATTAATGAATCGGTGCTGAAATATGCTGTTAATCTTGTATCAAAAACTAGACCAAATACAGAATATGCAACAGACATTACAAATAAATATGTAAGTTGGGGAGCAGGACCGCGTGCATCACAATATTTAGTGCTTGGAGCTAAAACTCATGCCGCAATCAACGGAAAGTATTCACCCGATATTGAAGATATTCAAGCGGTGGCTTATCCTGTGTTGCGACATAGAATTGTGCGAAATTATAAAGCTGAGGCTGACAGAGTTTCTGTTGATGATATTATAAAAAATTTAATTGAAAGCTTAAATGCTTAAATTAAATGGATTCCTGTGGGGATGATGAATAAGATATTTGTAAAATATTTACTTTTTATTGTATTTCTTTTTGGATTTACAAATTCTTCTTTTTCGCAAAAGCGAACAAAAATAGAAATACTTAATGCAAATTATTTTCGTTCGGATAAAAATATAGCCGGTGGTGCACGTCGCTTGATAGGCAATGTGAAATTCAGACAAGACAGCACTATAATGAAATGCGATAGTGCTTATTTTTATGCCGGCAGGAATATGTTTGATGCATACGGACATGTGCATCTTTATAAAGAGGGAGATAATACCATTGATGTAAAAAGTGATTTCTTACGTCATAACGGGAATACCAAAATGGCACACTTTCGCCGTAATGTGGTAATGCGTGATACACAAATTATTCTTTATACCGATTCGCTTGATTATGATATTCGCCGTGATATTGGTTACTATCTCTACGGAGCTACAATTGTTGATAGTGCTTCTACTTTAACAAGCAAAAAAGGATATTATTATAATAATACTCACGAAGTTTTTTTTAAAGATAGTGTTGTTGTAAATCACAATAAAAATGAATATCAAATGTTTACTGATACTCTTAAATACAATACTTATTCTGAAATTGCTTATTTTTACGGACCTACCGAATTTTATAACGATACTAATTACATGTATGCCGAATATGGTTGGTATAATACAGTAAATGACCGTACTTTTTTTAAACAAAATGCTCTTTATACAAATCCCAAACAAAGTGTTGAAGCTGACAGTTTGTATTACGATAGGCATAAAAAATATGGTATAGCTCATTCAAATGTAGTTGCCACAGACACTTTTCAAAATATTATTGTAAAAGGTAATTTTCTTGAAATGACTCAAGAACCTGAAAGGTTGTTAATAACGGATAGTGCTTTAATCATTTATATAGCCGAGGGTGATAGCGTATATATTCATGCCGACACTATGATTACTAATTATGATACTTCGGGGTTATATAGAGAGTTTACGGCTTTTCATCATGTGCGTATTTTTAAATCAAATTTCCAATCGCAGGCTGACAGCCTTTTCTTTTCAATGCAAGATTCTATTTTGGAATTTCATGGTTCACCGGCACTTTGGGCTGACAGTAATCAAATTACCGCAACTTATATTGAGGCTTTTATTGTAAATCAAAAACTTGATAAATTTAAACTTTACGATGGAGGTTTGATTGTTTCACCGCAGGATACAATATATTTTAATCAGGTAAAAGGGAAAGAAATTGTCGGGTATATTAAAAATAATAATTTAAGTAAAATAGATGTATTTAAACACAGTATAACAATTTATTACCCTACTGATAAATATGGAATTATCGGAGCAAACAAAAGTAAAAGCGATAATATAACTATTTTATTGAAACATAATAAAATACATCGAATAGTTTACCGTCAAGGATATACTGGCGGAATGACTCCGCTTGAAGAATTAAAACCTGCCGATGCAAAAGTGCGTAACTTTATTTGGCTCGAAACTCAACGTCCCAAAACTCCCGCCGATGTTTTTAAATGGCAAAAACTTAATATTCCTCAAACACGAAAACCAAAAAGAAGATAATGGTTTAATGAGTTGAAAGTTAAAAGTTTATAAAGTTAAAAGTAATGACGGAGCCTGAGCGGGGTCGAAGGCGGATTAGCAACTGAGAAAAAATTAGTATTAATTAGTGTAATTTGTGGATATAATCTTT
>CAYRJP010000033.1:0-10155 GCA_964424425.1 uncultured Bacteroidales bacterium
TCGTTTTCCATCACCCTGTCTGGACGCTTTAATTCTCCGCTTGTAGTCAACAATGTTGTTTCGTTCAATATTTTATACTCTCCCGAAAACCACGGCTTTACACTGTTTGAATTTAAAATTTGTGTAAGTTGTTTCTTAAATTCGGCTGTATCGGGCAATAAAACGGCAGAATCAACACTATTTACGGCAGAATCAATATCATTAACGGTAATAATATTTTCCATTATTTTATGAAACACTTTCCCTCTGTTTAACGATTGAGTTCTTTCTTCGTTATCATTGGTAAACAGGTCTTTTGCCGACAAACGCAAACGTAAATTGCGATTATTAACATCTATTGCTTCAAACTTTTGTTCATCGCTTCGGGATACTTTACCGGCACTTTCTTCAACAAGTTCGCCGGTTCTGAAAATCAAAGGGTCGTCACTTTGATTATTTATTGCTATATCGTTACTGTTTACCGCTGCATACAGAATATCGGATATTTTTGTAAAATTATCACTCTTCGGCAATGCCGCAAATATATACAATGCCTCTGCCGCACGTGTTACCGCTACATAAAAAAGGTTTATATTGTCAATAAAAGCCATTGTTCTTTCAGTAAAATAATCGTTTTGAAATTTAGTGTTAATCAACGATTGCGAATATCTTACGGGAACAGCCGAAAAATCGGTAAACGGCTCAACAGTTTCGCACCAAATATAATTCGGAATAGTGGGTTCGTGGTCTAATTTCCAATCGGCAAACGGCATTATTACCGCATCGTATTCAAGCCCTTTCGATTTGTGTATGGTAATTATTCTTATCGCATTTTGATTTTCGGACAGACTAACAGGTATTTTATATCCTTGCTCGTCCCACCACAACAAAAATCCCGAAATATCATTCCCGTTACTTTTTACATAATCCAAAACAAAATCCTGAAAGGTATGTATAAACGGCAATTGCTTATGCAAACTATCAAAATCTCTGTTTTTGAATACAAAAATCGACAACAAATTATTTACTATTGCCGATAAAGGTTGTTTTTTCAGATTATCAGTATTATTTACAAACTCTTGGGGCAATGTTTCAAAAAATGCTTCGATATCCTTTAAATTTGTATGCGATAATTTTCTTGCCGAATACACAGGGTTGTTTGTCAATAGGTTATAAAAAAACAATATTTCGGCTCTGCTTTCAATATCGTCGTTGTTAAACAAAAATTTTAACAATGCAATCACCAGCAACACTACCGACGAAGAGTTTAGCAATACCGAATCGTTTGATACAAATTTAAAAAAGTCGCTTTTTTCAGGATTCTGTTTTATATATTCCATAAGTCGGCTTGCTACAGCTGCTCCTTCCGCTCCTTTTCTGACAAGTATTGCAATATCGCGAGGTTGAATATTTTTTTCAAAAAGTTGCTCCAAAACCTGAATCATCTTTTCAAGTCGCAATTCCACACCTTCATCTTTATCAATACCTTTACCGTCGAAAAAACTGACTTCAACAAATCCTTTTTTGTTTTTGTTTTTTTCGGGAACTTCTTGTTGTGCCGTTGAATAAATATCGGTAATTGTTTGTAAATGCAGGTTTAACAATTCGTTAGGTAATAAATCACCATAATCTTTAACCATCTTGTCGCTAATAATATACGATGACGAAATTGAAGGTATTATTTTAAAAATTTCATTGTTAAAATTCACTATTTCAGGTGCACTACGCCAATTTTTCGGTAAGTTTTTTTCGTCAACACCAAATATCTCAAATTGTTGTTTAATCTTTGAATTTAAAAGAGTCCAATCGCCGTTTCGCCAGCGATATATCGACTGTTTTACATCGCCCACCACCAAACTTCTGTTTTGCTGTGATACCGCGTTATAAAAGAGCGGTAAAAAATTATCCCACTGTAATTTCGATGTATCTTGAAATTCGTCAATCATAAAATTTTTAAGATAATCACCTGTTTTTTCGTAAATAAACGGTGCATCATCATTGCCAATCATTTTTGCCAAAAGTGGCGAAGCAAATGAAAGCAGGAATATATTTTTTTCACGCGAAAGTTCATTTATTTCATTCAAAATCATTGCAGCCACTGCAAACGAATCAAGATTTCTCAGTATTTCCAATGCTGTATTTACAACTTCACCTTTATTTTCTATTATATCGTTTATCTGTTGCAAAATATCTTTTAAGCCCGAACTTACACACTGCTGAATTTCACCAATTTTAGATGATTTTTGAGCTGCCCATCCGGTAATATTATCCTCGGAATTTAGTGCTTTTATTCTGTTTACACTTAATTTTTCTATTTTATCATAAAACGAAATATTTGTAAATCGTAGCATAAAAACCGCTACGCTTCGCGTTCCTCCCGAAAAATCAGTTGCACTTAATCCGCACTTCGACAAATGCTCTTGTGCTTGAATACCTAAGTTCTGCAACTTGTCTTTTTGAGCTTTAACAACCTTTATCAAACTTGATTTATATTTCGAAAAGTTATTAAGGTCGCTTAATTTTTCTATTTCACTTTCGGGAAGATTAAAGAAAAATTCATTGAAAATACTTGAAGTAAAAGAGTTTATGTCTTTTTCTATATCCCAGTTTTTTTCGTTTTTTATCTTGTCAAGAGCATAGTTCGACAACCACTCCGTTATTTCTTTGTCCGAATTATCTTTATCAAAAAAGCGTGCTATGCTCTGCGATAGTATTTGCGGGAAATTCAATTCAATATTAAATCCCGACGCAAGCCCCGTTTCGTATGTAAATGCACGAAGTATTTTTTGAAAAAAACTGTCGATGGTGCTTATGTTAAAACTACTGTAATTGTGTAAAATACCATTTAATAAACTTATGCCTTTTTTCTGCAACTCCGTATCGTTATACCCGAATTTACTTTTCAAACTTTGAGCGTGTTGAGTATTTTTGCCCGATGCTATCAAATACAACTCTTTAAGTATCCGCTCACGCATTTCGGCTGTTGCCTTGTTGGTAAAAGTTACGGCAAGTATGTTTTTAAAACTTGTGTTCGCATCAAAAATCATACTCAAATATTCTCCCGTAAGGGTGAAAGTTTTACCCGAACCTGCCGATGCTTTATATATTGTTAAAATACTCATTTTATACAATCCGATACTTTAAAATTAAATATGTAATATCTTATAAATCAGCTCTCTCATTAAATCCAAATCGTCAACGGGCGGCGAGTCGATACCCTTTGATTTTGCATCGTATTCTCGCAAAAAACGAATTACGTGAATACATTTTGCTTTATTGAAATTACGTGCCGCTTCAAGATAATCGTTCATAAAATAAGGGTTTACACCAATCAGCGAAGCAAGCCCCTGTTTTGATTTATCTGCCGAACTATGAATCATCAACAGTTTGGTAAAAAATGAATATAAAAACGAAATTATCGGAATTATACTTTTGGTTTTCGGGTTTTGCCCCAAATGAGTAACTATAAGGTTTGCCCTGTAAACATCACGCTTGCCGATAGCTGTTTGCAATTCGAATACATTAAAATCTTTGCTTATGCCGATATTGTCTTCAATATCTTTCAAGGTTATTTGATTCCCTTTCGGGACAACAATTGTAAGTTTTTCAATTTCTTGAACTACCGACGACAAATTGTTTCCAAGATGGCTTGCCATAAGCTCTGCCGCTTTAATATCAATGGTATATCCTTGACTTTTAAGATGTTTGATAATCCACGCTCCCACTTGATTTTCATACAAGCGTTTGGAGTCGAGTAAAACGGCATTTTTATCTAAAACTTTATATAATTTCTTCCGTTTATCAAGGGTTTTTCCTTTGTAATTGATTACCAAAATTGTTGATTGCGGCGGATTTTCGACATACAAAAGAAAAGGGTCGGCTTTTTTATCACTTGCCAAACCGCCCTCAATTCCTTTAAGATGCTGAGCCTCTTTTAAAATAACAATATTGTAATTTGACATCATAGGAAAACGACGTGCTGTATTCAACAGTGTTGCCAAATCAACATCTTTACCGTATAATACGGTTTGGTTAAAGTCCCGCTCCTCTACGGGCAAAATATTGTTTTCAATATAACTTGTTATTTTATCGATATAATAAGACTCTTCTCCCATCAAAAAATAAACGGGTTTGTAAATCTTTTTCTTTAAATCTGACATTATTTGGTCAAAAGTTGCAGCCATTTTTTAATAAAATTTATATAAAAATCAAATATCAAAGATAGTTTATTTATTGCTAAATTTTTAGTTATTTTGGGTAACTGTTTATATTAATTTTTAAATATGCAAAGACTTAATCTGCCTGATTATTCCGCTGTATTACGCATTAATAAAGCAAACAACACTATATTTGATATAGTCAGAAAAAAGCATATTAAATTGACTCCCGAAGAGTGGGTAAGACAAAATTTTATTATGTTTATGATAACCGAACACAATTATCCCGCAGGACTTATTAATGTTGAAATGGGACTTACTCTTAATAATCTTACCCGCCGATGCGATATTGTAAGTTTTGATAAAACAGGAAAACCCAAAGTTATTGTGGAATGTAAAGCCCCTTCGGTAAAAATAACGCAAAAAACATTTGACCAAATTGCCGCTTACAACCTTGAGTTAGATGTTGATTATCTGATTGTTACAAACGGACTTGCTCACTATTGTTGTAAAATAAACCGTAAAGAAAATAGTTACGATTTTATTGAAGATGTTCCCGATTTTAATAATATTTAAAGGATGTTAATGTAATTGAGTGTTTTTACTGCTAAACCGCAAAGGGATTTCTCACTACCGTTTTTTTAGTCTCGGGGTGAATACTTTTTACTCTTAATAATTCACCCCGAGACTTGTTAATTCTTTCAACTTTCAACTTTACGAACCTTTTAACTTTCAACTAATCATACCATTTATCAGCTGAAACATAAGTTCTGCCTCCCAACCGTTTGGTGACTTTTGCCACTCTTTTTTTTCACCGCACTTAACAAATCCCACTTTTTCAAATAGAGCTATACTTTTACTGTTACTTTCAGATATATTACAATATAGTTGATGTAGTTTTAAATACGAGAAACTGTATTTTATCATTACCTTTAAAGCATCGGCGGCATACCCTTTATTGCGGTCGCTCTCTCTGTTTATAAGTATGCCTATTCCTGCCCGCATATTATAAGGGTCAAAATCAAACAAATCTATTGCTCCGAGTTGTTGTTTTTCATCTTCTTTTTTTACAATAATCAATCGCAACTCTTTATTTTCGTAAATATCTTTATGTGAATTTTGAATGTAGAGTTTTAAAATATAACGAGAAAATGGCGACAGCGTATTGCTTATCCGCCATATCTCCGTATTATTTTCACATTCATAAAGAAAGTCTAAATCTTCAGGTTCTATCGCCCGCAAAACAACTTTGTTGCCCGACAAAAGAGATAGCATAATTAATTTCTGAATTTATCGAATTCAACAATAAAAGCATCGTAATAACCTTTATCCATAACATCTTCGAGAGCTTGACGAGCTGATGTTTTACCTATAAATTCACCCCAAATATAACGATAATAACCATCATCGCTTTGTATCTGCTCCACATCAGATAGTTTTTTTATTGATGCTACATCAATGGGTTTTTTCAAAGCAAAAAGTTGAATTGTATAAACGGTTTTATCATTATCTTTCATTTTCGATTTAAAGAAATTACTGCTTTTTTGCACAAGCTCGTTATATTCAATGCTATTAATCACTTTTGCATCGGGGAAACCCGCATCAACAACTTGATTCATTAATGTTAAAGCATCGGCTTGTTTGCTGAATTTACCTACGGTATAAAGATAACCCGTTTCGGTTCTAAACATCCAAACATTGTTAATGCTACCTTCAGAAGTATTAAAATACGAAGGCTTAAGCGGTTTATCCGTTTCGGTAAGCAATATAGTGTAAGTAAGTGATTCTTTATATCTTAACTCATCGGGGACATAAATATTTTCAACAGTAATTTTATCATCATTCGAACGAATAATTTTCATATCAACCCTTCGGTTAAGTTTACGACCTTCAGGATTATCGCTTCCATCAGGATTTTTGTTAATTGCAATAAAATTAGATTCGCCAAGACCTTTTGTAACAAACCTGCTTGCATCAATACCTTTATTTTGTAAATAATCAACTACCGCACGAGCTCGTCTGAGCGATAATTTTTTATTATACTCTTCGGTTCCCAAATCATCAGTATTTCCAACCACCTCAATATACAACGAAGGATTTTTTTGCATTAAGGTAGCGAGTTTTTCAACCTCAATTTGTGCATCTCTATTTAATTGAGCACTATTATAATCAAACAAAATACTCTTTATAATAAAATATTCGCCTGAGCTTACCTGTTTTGGCACCATTTGTAAAAAAGTAACAACTTCGGGCGATTGTTGGTCTTTACTGATGTAGATATTACTTTCGGCAGGTTCATAACCATCGCCGTAAGCTTTAACCACATAAGAGCCGTATTTTAGTTTTGTTTTAAATTGTCCTGTTGCCAAATCGGGACTTAAAGCTGCCACAACTTCACCATCGGGTTTCATTACATGAACATAAAAAGAGTGGTCAAGCTCTTTGTTGTCTTGCAATGATAAAGTTCCTTCAAGTTCGTATTCCGAGGGGACAACAATTTTTTTTGTTTCAACAACAGGAGGAGTAACTGTTTGTTGATTATCATTATTATCAGTAGAAATATTATCATCAGTATTAACATCATCAGATGTTACCTCAACGATTCGCTCAGTTTGCGGGAATTCTATTCTGAATATCTTTCTATAGCCTCCGTCTTTTGGTGTTCGAGCCATATAAGCAACATTTCCGTCGCCTAATGCTACATAAAAATAATCGTCATCAGGAGTATTAAGCGGGTAACCAAGGTTTTGAGGTTCTGACCATTCTCCATTTTCGTTCATTACCGATTTAAAAATATCATATCCTCCCATACTGTTATGAGCTTCAGATGCAAAATAGAGAGTTTTCCCGTCTTCGGCAATATATGGAGATTCTTCTTCAAACTGAGTATTAATAACCTCTCCCAAATTAACAGGTTGTCCCCAACGCCCTTTACTGTCTTTTACCGAATACCAAATATCCATTCCTCCCAATCCTCCCGGTCGGTCACTTATAAAATACAGAGTTGTTCCGTCTTTGGTCATACTTGCACGAGCTTCGTTATATCGCGAACTGATTTGTTTCGGAAATTTTGTAACAGCATTCCATCTTTTACCCTCAAGTTCCGAATAGTATAAGTTTCCTTTTCCATAATCGTTACGATAAAGAATCATAAAATCACCGTCATACGAAAGAAAAGAACTTGACAAATAACCATCGGAAGCTATATCACTTGTAAGATCACGTGTTTTACTCCATGTATTTCCATCTTTTGTGGCATATTTAATATTTTCAAAAAACAGAGTTCCGAAATCGGGGTCTTTTTCTTCTTGATAAGCAGTAAATGCTATTGATTTTCCGTTTCCTGCAACTGCGGGATAATAATTATCGCCTTCTTCGTTAAAATCAAGTTCTGTGCTAATGAAGTTAATCGGATTATTAATCATTTTTTTAGCTGTATTACAAGTTCTTACCTGCAATTGAATAAAATCATGCATATAAACATCCGAAACATTAATAAGCGATTTATATTTAAGATAAGCCTCTATTGCTTTGTCGTATTGTCCGTTTATACGATATGCTTTTGCCATAAAAAACCAAGCCTCTTCGGGAGCTCGTTTTTCTTTATAATTACCTTCTTTATAATTTGAAGCAACATTGGTTACAGCTTTTTCTAAATACGGAATAGCTTGTTTTATCTGTCTTTTTACATTCATATAACATATACCTACGTTAAATTGTATATTGGCATTATCCCAACCTTTCGATAAAATATCGAGATAAAGAGGTAAAGCTAAATCATACTCTTCGTAAAGAAGATGTGTTTCTGCTTCCTTAAATAAAGTTTTTATCTCTTTCTCATTTTGAGAAAAGGTTGTTGAATAAATTATTGTTATTAAAAAAACAAGAACTACTCTTTTCATAAGATTTAGTTTTAAATTAAATAGTTGAAAATTTATGTTGTTATACATAAATCATCCACAAGGTATTATTGTTTGTTTTTTTTCTTTTTTCGATAAATAAAAAATATCAATAATCCTGCAAAAAACAAAGCTCCTATAATATATGAAGCTGTATATCGTTTTTCAGATACTGAAACCGATGTTTTATTTTCTTTCTGCGAGTTATAATTTTCATCTTCACTGTTTAATATTTGTTCAGTATTTGTTGAATCCGAATTAATGTACTCTTTATCTTTAAATAATTCTGTTGAAACCAATAACTCCGATGCTTTTTCTTCTTCCAATTCTTTTTCTCTAACAGTATCATTAAATGACTCTAAAGTCAATTCTTCATTTTTATCGTTAACCGCCATACTATCAGCACTATTTATCGAAACTTGATTTTTATTTGATAACGATGTAAGTGCTATTTCCGGTTCTTGTTCATCTTTTACCACAATAATATCAAACAAAATAACTTGTTTTGTTTGGTCGTAAGAATAATTCGGGACGTTAATGGTATATTCCTGCTCATCGGCATTTGATGCTTCAAACAATACATTAAAAGTTTTACCTCTTGGTAAAATAAACAAAAACTTACCTGTTTCTTCGTTGGGAGTATAAATACCAACTACCTCATCATCCATATCGGTAATAGTAATAATAGCATCTTGTAAAATATTACCATGATTATCTGAAGCAATACCTGCAATTACAGTTTGATTTCTTACATGAGCCTCAGAAAGATCAATTCTAAAAATATCAAAGTTTCCTATACTGTTATTGGCATACGATGAATAATAAGCCCTACGTCCATCAACCGAAGGAACATAAAAAACATCATCATCGGGAGTATTTATCGGATAACCAATGTTTTGAGGTGAAGACCATTCTCCTTTTTCGGTTCGGAAACTTACAAAAATATCAAAACCACCCATTGTATTGTGTCCTTCCGAAGCAAAATACAGTGATGTTCCATCGGGATGTAAATATGGACCTTCTTCGTTATATTTTGTATTAATTGTTGGACCTAAATTCAATGCTTTACTCCATTTACCGTTAGGTAATTTTTTTACTCTGTAAATATCAAGTCCTCCGTATCCGCCTTTTCTGTTTGATGTAAAGTAAATCTCGCTGTTATCAAAAGATATTGTTGCATGAGTTTCTCTGTACTTACTGTTTATCGGTTCGGGTAATCTTTCGGGCACCGACCATGTGGAGCCTTTTCGATTACTTATATAAATATCACCTTCATTTTCACCGTCTTTATAAATTAATAGTTTTGTTCCGTCAAATGATAATCCGATAGATGCTTCATGTCCCGGAGTATTAATTTTATCGCTTATTTTTACTGCCTGAGAGTATTGTTTACCGTTAAAACTACTTATATAAATATCTTCAAAATATTGCCCGTCGTCGGTTTTTCGCCCACCTGTATTTCCTTTTCGTTTTGATGTAAAAACAAGGATACTTTCATCGCCTGATATTACGGGGCTGTGCTCCGAATATATTGTGTTAATTTTACTGCCAAGATTTGTAACATCCATATCAACAGGGTCTTTCATAAGAGTTCGAGCAACCTGACAGGCTTCCAATTCATGATTTACTTTATCTACAAATACTTGATTGTCTGCATCAAGCATACTTTTAAGTTTTATAAAAACACTCTCTGCATCATCAAATCTGTAATTTACATGATATGCTTTTCCAAGAAAATAAAGAACCTCTATAGGTGCTTCAGTTTCTGTGAATACTCCGGGCTCATAATCCAAATCAATATGTTTTGATGCAAATTCAAGATATGGTATTGCTTTTACCTTATCTGTAGCCGTATTCAGATAACAAAACCCTACTTTAAAATTCAAATTGGCATTATTTGGTTGGTCATTAAGCAATTCCAAATAAATAGATAATGCTTTATGAAAGTTGCCGTATTCTATCAAATCTTCGGCATTATAAAACTTTTTTTCGTTGCTTTGTGCAGATACTGCTGATACAAAGATAAAATTAAAGATAATAACAGATAAAAAGTATAGTCTAATCATAAATGAGTTAATCAAATAGTTGTTATTAAAAAAAGCAATTTAATAAATAAGTTT
>CAYRJP010000033.1:10255-11554 GCA_964424425.1 uncultured Bacteroidales bacterium
ACTAAAAAGGAGATTAAAGAGTGGTATTTCGGCTTGACCGATATGATGATTAACGAAAAAATTGAAAAAAACGGTCATTTGCAATTTTTAATAAACCGCATTAATGAAATTTACGATTTTCACCTATTCTTAATGCAAAACAACGATTTTAAAGATTATCAAAACAAGTTTAATGCTGTTTATCCTATTATTAATGAATTGAAAACAAAGCAGAAATCCGCTATTAATGATATTGATGTTATTCTTAATGCTATTTACGGAGTTTATATATTAAAATTGCAGAAAAAAACCATAACACCTGAGACTCTTGATTCTACAGCAAAAATTTCAAGTGTTTTGGCTGATTTATCAAAAAAGTTTCACGATTACGAAAAAGGGGGAATTAATTTTGAGTAATTTTTTTCTCTTTTCCTGACCCGAGATATTCGGTAAACCAAATAGATGCAACACCTATTACCATTATTGCCAAAGCGATAAAAAGTTCGGTATTAACCGTCGGTAGATTCCAAGTATATCCCACAACTTTTTCTTTATGCCCGAAAATTTTAATTACAGCCTCTTTCCAAGGCCACAAAATGCCTACCGAACCGAGAATAAATCCCGTTAAGGTTGATATTGTTTGATTATGATATTTTTTGAGTAACCAAGCTAAAATATGCGAAAAAGCAATAAGTCCCACGCCAGCTCCCAATACTACGGGAAGTAAAATACCCATACGCATATTACTTACCGCATCTATCATTACAAGTTGATAATTGCCTAAAAGTATCAATACAAAAGAGCCTGACAAGCCGGGAAGTATCATACTGCAAACGGCTACTACTCCACATAATAAAAGATATAAAAAGCTGTCGTTTTCGGATGCCGGCGACAATAAAGAGATTGCTACGGCAACTGCTGTTCCTGCTACAAAAGTTATTATTACCGATAAGTTCCATCGAGAAACAGTTTTACCTACAAAAAATACCGATGCCAATACCAGTCCGAAAAAATATGCCCACAGATAAACAGGATAGTTTTTAAAAAGATATTCAAAAAGATGAGCAATAGAAATTATAGCTATTCCTACACCCAAAAAAACATAAACCAAAAACCAAAAATCAATATATTTGATAAATTCTTTGATTTTTCCGGAAAACAATAATTTAAAAGCCTGTATATCAAATGATTTTATAGCATTTATCAATCTTTCGAATATTCCCGTAATAAGAGCCAATGTTCCTCCCGATACTCCGGGTATTACATTGGCAACTCCCATTGCCATTCCTTTAAATATCAACGATAGTTTTTCTTTCATCT
>CAYRJP010000033.1:11654-13571 GCA_964424425.1 uncultured Bacteroidales bacterium
TGTTAGGTCTTTTTATTATTCAAAGGATGTTTTATTTAATCTTAACTTTAAAAAGTTATTTGTAAATGTCGTAAACTTTATCCCACAACTGTTTGCGATATTGTTCCCTGTCAAATCTTTGACAATCGTCAACAGAGTCAACATGTTCTGTTGTGTACATCATTTCTTCAACAAATTCAGGGGCACGACGTATTCCTTCTCCTATATTCAACAATACATTATCTCCTTCTTTTATTATACCTTTGTGTAATGATTCGAAAAATCCGCCAACGGCAATAGCTGCCGCAGGTCCTATTCTTACGGTATTTTCAAAAGCTATGGCACGTGCTACTTCAATCATATAATCTTCATTAAACTCTATAATTTCACCATTGCTGTCTTTTACCAACTTAGCAATAATAGGATAAGTTCCGGGCTTACCTGTTGCTAAAGTAGGAGCTTTAGTTTGCGGATTTTCATATACCGGATACTTAGTAAGCCATCCTTCGGGGAAGTTTGTTTTTTTAGCATCTTCCCAAGCATGAGCCATTGGTGCACATCCCGACGGTTGAACCATAATAAAACGCGGTAATTTATCGCCTATTACATTCATATCTTTTAACTCTTTAAAAGCCTTTTCGATAGCAATAGGTCCTGTTCCTCCGCTTAATGCTTGCACGTAAACATTGGGCACTTCACCAATTTGTCGCAACCATTCAAATACCATTGTTTTTTTTGCTTCAACACGCATAGGGTCAGTATTTCCACCCGACATCAAGATGTTATATTTTTTAGAATATGCGGCTGCTACTTCTTTTGCTTTTGCATAATCGCCGTTTACTCTAAACAGTTTTTGACCGTAACTATTAACTTCAGCTTCGTTAGCTTTTAGTGCATCATTGGGAACAAAAACAGCAAGACTTATTCCTGCATCGGCAAGATAATGAGCAAAAGCATTTGCAATATTTCCCGTTGATGCAATACAATATTCTTTTATGCCGTTTTCTTTAAGAACACTTGCAGCTACAGCCGCAGCCACATCTTTAAATGTTCCGGTGCCGGGATTCAAATCGTTGCGATAAGCATTTACTTTTATGCTGATACCGTATTTGTCTTTTGCATAATCTTCAAGACAACTCCAACGCTCCAGAGGAATTACACCTTCGCCGCGAGAAATAATATTCTCTTTGTTGTTAAGCGGTAAAAAATCAAAATAATGCCAAATATTTTTTGGTTCTTTATCGTTATTAAAAATAATATTTTTTAATTCGTTAAAATCTCTGTTATATTTTACATCAACAATAGTGCTTCCGCATTTCGGACATTTTTGCGTATTGTCAAACCATTCTCCGAAATCTTGTATATCGTATCCGCATTTTGCACAGTGCAAATAAAACTTTTTTCCGTTCATAATTGTTAATTATTTTGTGATATAAATTCTTGTAATTCCTTAATATTTTCAACCTCAGGATAAATCTTAAATACTAATTTTGATGCTTTTTTATCAACTGTGTATCCTGTTTTAAACCAATGCATTGCTGTTGTAGTATCACCCGATTTGAAATAAAAAGCCGATAGTGCATAAATTATCTCAATATTTGTAGGCATAAAATCAACTGCTTGCAGCAAAATACTTATTGATTCGTCAATATTATCAAGTTTGTCGGTAGTTTCGGCATACAGCAGCCATGCTTCTATATCGTAATTGTTTAAAGCTACCACTTCTTTTAATGTTTTGGCAGCAGCCGTATAATTACTGTTTTTAAAATGCAAACTACCCAAAGAAAACCATATATCGGGGTCTTCACTGTCGATATTTAATGCTTTTCGGTATAATTCTACCGCTTCAAAATATCTGTTTTGCTCTCCAAAAACCATTGCTTTACCATAAATTGCTTCGGTAAAAGCATCGTCTTTTTTTAATATTTCATCAAAAAT
>CAYRJP010000033.1:13671-16227 GCA_964424425.1 uncultured Bacteroidales bacterium
GCTAACCCCAAGTTAAACCAACCCGATGCGGAAAAAGCATCAAAATCGAGATATTTATGATAGTAGGAAAGACTTTTTTTATAATCGCCTATTCGTTCATAGTTAATAGCCAATCGGAAATAAAAATCCTTATTATCAGGTTTTTTATCTAATCCTTTTTGAAGAAAATATATCGCTGTATTTATATTTCCCCCGTTATTTTCAAAAGTATCGGCAATAGTAAAAATTGCTTCGTCAATTTCATTTTCGGGAATTAATACTAATGCTTTATTGAAAATTTTAGTTGCTTTTTCAATATTTCCCGACATGGCTACAGTAACGCCCTCTGTCAATAAATATTCATAATTCCAACGACTAAGTTCTTTACACTTATCGAGCCACAAAAGAGCATCTTTCCACTTTCCCCGACTAATATAAATTTGAGCTGATTTTAGTTTAAGTTCAGAAGATGCAGGGTGAATCAGAAGTCCTGAGCTACAAGCCTCTCCGGCTTTATCAAGCCTGTTGTTTTCAACATAAAAATTTACTATTTCCTCTATCTCATCCACATCAAAATATGCAAACTCTCCTTTTTTAGTCATTGATTCATAACGATTAACGCTTGAATCCATCTCCATATCTTCAAAAAAATCTTCGGAATTTTCCAGCATATTCTATTCTTAATTTTTATTTTGCGAAGATATGATTATTTAAATAAAATGATGTAAGTATTTTTACTAATTTGTGAAGAACATGAGTTAGATATAAGAAATTATCAAAAAAAAACATCTATCGTGAATATGCCAAGGTTCCTTGGGATTAAAGAAATAGCATCACAATAAAAAAAAACTGCCGGATTTAATTATTAATTCAAACGATAAATAATTATATATAATTTTATACTAATCAATAATATGAGTTTCTTCTTCGTCGCTGCCGGCAATTAAATCTTTTTCAAAAAGATGTTCGGCTCTAAGTAAATCGTTAATTGTTTTTACAGGATTAAAAGTTTCACCGGGCACTTCTACAAATATTGTATTCCAATCAGCCATAGCTCCATTCCATAATCCCGGTAATTCCAACGCTTTTATTTTTTTACCGTTAATATTTTTGTTACTGATAAATCCTGTATTATTGTCAACAAATTTTAATAAATCATATTTTTTACCCTCAAAATTTTTTGTAGAACAAACAATATCAACAGGATTAAAGTGTGTAGCCTTTTCCATTATTATTTTTTGGTCGTCGGCAAATTGTGAACTTTCAACTATCTGCAAAGAGATAGAGCCGTCGTCGGCTTTTACCCAAAATGGACCTCCGCCGGGTTCGCCTTCGTTTTTTACCATTCCGCAAACACGCATCGGACGGTTTATTTTATTTATCAAAAACTCTGCTTTTTTACTTGCATTTAAAGAATTATAACTTTCGGGTAAAACTACATATAACTCTTTTTTTACAAAAACTTCAATATCTTCAAGCAATTTATTGTCTTTATTGTTTTCCCTCAATTTACGATAAAAAACCTCTGCTTTCTTTCGCTTTTCGAGTAATATTCCCGCAAGTGCTTTTTTGTATTTATAAGTTTCGGGTTTTAATCTGTCTTGAACAATATTATCAATATTTTTAATAAAAATTAAATCGGCATCTATTCTGTTGAGATTATATATCAACGCTCCATGTCCTCCGGGTCTGAATATTATATTGCCTTTATCGTCACGGACAATATTATTTTTCATATCAACGGTTACAGTATCTGTTGCTTCGTCTTGAACGCTAAACTCTATATTAAATTTAACTTTATGCTCTTTTTCGAGCTTAGGTGTAATTGACGAAATATGTTTTTTAAAAAGTTTTTCGTGAACAGGTGAAACCGTAAAATGAATATAAACAGTATCTCCCGTTTTTGCATAAAATATACCTTCGATTAAATGTTCGTGAACGGGTGTTCGTTCGCTGTCAAACGTGCGATGAAATTTCAACAATCCTTTAGGTAAATGACCATAATTAAGTCCCGATTTATCTAATAATGTTTTTAATAAAAACGGAAAATCTTTCTTTTTGGAAATACTGTCAAGCGATATTCCTTTTTTCTCAACAACAGCAACCAAATCATTATAAAAAGCAAATTTTTTAATATTGTTGCATGTATAATAAATAGAATCGAAACTTCGGTCGGACATGATATTAAGGTAATCCTCTTCTGTTCCTTTGTAATTTTTAATTACCTCATAAAACTTTTTAAACATACGACTTGCAACTCCCGATGCAGGGACAAATTTTACTTTTTTTATATTTTGTGCTTTATCGTATGTTTTTATATAATTCTCTATTTTTTTATCCTGAAGTTGTTTAATTCCGTCTCTGTTGACAGCAGGTTTAATTATATCTAATTTTGGAAATCCTTTTTTAAAAATCTCTATTTGCTTAATTACTGCTTCTTTTGAAATACCTCTTTGAGAAATAATTTCAATATCATTTTCGGTAAGCATAATAATTCCCTTTTTGATTAATAAATAGTAACCTCTAAAATTACAATTTAATTTAAAATATACAAATGATTTTTATTATGTCCGAAAA
>CAYRJP010000034.1:0-16118 GCA_964424425.1 uncultured Bacteroidales bacterium
GGAGTTGACGATAATGTTGATGACGGAGATATAACTTATTCAATTATTACGGCAGCAGCTACATCAACAGATGGTAATTATGGAGGAATGAATGCGAATGATGTGTCGGTTACAAATACTGACGATGATAATGCCGGAATAACTGTTACACCTATAAGTGGTTTAACAACTACTGAGGCAGGAGGAACAGCAACATTTACTATAGTTCTTACAAGTGAACCTACCGCTGATGTTACCATAGGATTATCATCGAGCGATGCAACAGAGGGAACAGTATCGCCTGCAAATGTAACATTTACATCAGGTAATTGGAATACGGCACAAACAGTTACCGTAACCGGTGTTGATGATGATGTTGACGACGGGAATGTTTCTTATTCAATAATTACAGCACAAGCAACTAGTTCCGATGGAAATTACAGTGGAATGAATGCAAATGATGTGTCGGTTACAAATACTGATGATGATAATGCAGGAATACTTGTAACACCCACAAGTGGTTTAACAACTACTGAGGCAGGAGGAACAGCAACATTTACTATAGTTCTTACAAGTGAACCTACCGCTGATGTTACCATAGGATTATCATCGAGCGATGCAACAGAGGGAACAGTATCGCCTGCAAATGTAACATTTACATCAGGTAATTGGAATACGGCACAAACAGTTACCGTAACCGGTGTTGATGATGATGTTGACGACGGGAATGTTTCTTATTCAATAATTACAGCACAAGCATCAAGTTCCGATGCCGAATATAGTGGAATTAATGCTTCTAATGTATTAGTAACAAATACTGACGATGATAATGCCGGTATTATAGTATCGACAATAAGCAGACATACAAACGAAGACGGTCAAACAGCAACATTTACCATTGTTCTTAACAGTGAGCCTACTGCAAATGTAGTAATAGGTTTAGTAACATCAGATGCTTCAGAAGGAGAATTAGCCGTAAATACTGTGTCATTTACACCTACAAATTGGAATATTGCACAAACAGTTACCGTAACCGGTGTTGATGATGATGTTGATGATGGAAATGTAGCTTATACAATAATAACAACACTAAATTCATCGGCAGACCCCAATTATTCTGCAATAGACCCCGATGATGTGGCGGTAATAAATGATGATAACGGAGACATTGCAGGAATTACCGTTTCAAATACTACAGGATTGCAAACAACCGAAGCCGGAGGAACTGCTTTGTTTACAGTAGTTTTAAATAGTAAACCAACAGCACCGGTTAGTATTAATTTATCTTCGGATGATACATCTGAAGGAACAATTACTACTACTACGGTTACCTTTACTCCTGCTAACTGGAATACTCCACAAACTATTACGGTAGTAGGAGTAGATGATGATGTAGATGATGATAATATAATTTATCATGTTATTACATCTGTGGCTTCAAGTAGTGATGTAAAATATAACGGTATAGATCCCGATAATGTAGAAATGATAAATATTGATGATGACGATGCGGGGGTTACGGTTTCAACAATAAGCGGACATACAACCGAAGCCGGAGGAACAGCAACATTTTCAATAGTTCTCAATAGTGAACCTGTTAATCAAGTTACAATAAATCTTTCCTCATCAGATACAGGAGAAGGAACAATTGATAAGAGTAGTGTCGTTTTCGATGCATCAAATTGGGATACTCCGCAAGTAGTAACAATTACAGGACAAGATGATAATATTGATGACGGAGCACAATATTACACAATTGTGACTTCACATGTTCATAGTATAGATTCTAAATATTCAAATAGAAGTGTGCCGGATGTTGATGTGGTTAACGATGATGATGATAATGCCGGAGTTACTGTTAATCCTACATCAGGATTAATAACAGCCGAAAGTGGAACTACACAATCATTTACTGTAGTTTTAAATAGTGAACCTGTTGCTGATGTAGTTATATCAATAACATCATCCGACCCGACAGAAGGTAATGTATCTGTTTCTAGTCTTACTTTTACTTCTGCAAATTGGAATAATGCACAGCAAGTAACAGTAACAGGAGTAAATGATAATATCGATGATGGTGATATTGCTTATACTGTAAATGTTGATATTTCATCAACAACTGATACAAAATATGCATCTCTTTCTGTTGATGATGTATCATTGATAAATACCGATGATGATAATGCCGGTATTACTGTTAATCCTACATCGGGATTAACAACAACTGAAAGTGGAACTACACAATCATTCACAATAGTATTAAATAGTGAGCCAACGGCTGATGTTACCATATCAATAACATCGTCTGATGTAAGTGAAGGAACGGTTTCTTCTTCAAGCCTTACTTTTACGTCAGCAAATTGGAATAATGCACAAACTGTTATTGTAACCGGTGTTGATGATGATATTGATGACGGAGATATTGCATATACTATTCAAACAGGTAATGCAGTTAGTGTTGATGCTGTTTATAACAATATGAATGTAGCAGATGTTTCTTTAACAAATACCAATGATGATGCTGTAGGATTTACAGTTACTGAAACAGGAGGAACTACTGTTACATCGGAATTTGGAACTACAGATGTATTTTCGGTAGTATTGAATGCAGCACCTGCTTCTTCGTCTGTAGAATTTACAATAACTAACGGAGACAATACAGAAGGAAATATTGATAAAACAGTGCTGACATTTGATGCGACAAATTGGAATGTTCCACAAGATATAACAGTTACAGGTGTTGATGATGCAGTGGCAGATGGAGCTCAAACTTATCAAATTACAATAAGTGTTAATGATGCAAATTCAGATGATCAATTTGATACTTTATCTGATCAAACTGTTTCGGTAACCAACTCCGACAATGATACTCCGGGTATAACTTTGACATCTATAAACGGAAATACTGTTGAAGACGGGACAAAAGCATCATTTACAATTAGATTAAATACTCAACCTACGGCAAGTGTATCTATTGATTTAAGTTCGAATGATGTAACCGAAGGAACTCCGGATATAAATAGTGTTACTTTTACGGCAGGTAATTGGAATATTGCTCAAACAGTTTATGTTTCAGGAGTTGACGATGATATTGATGATGGTGATATAACTTATTTAATTGTTACGGCTCCGGCTGTAAGTGCTGATGGAAACTACAACAATATGAATGCCGATGATATTTCGGTAACTAATATTGATAACGATACATCAAGAGTAAATGTATCGGTAATTAGCGGAAATACTATTGAAGACGGAACACAGGCAACATTCTCAATTGTTTTAAATTGTGAGCCGACTGCTAATGTAACAATAAATTTATCATCTGATAATACAGCTGAAGCAACTGTATCTCCTGTAAGTGTAACATTTACATCAGGTAATTGGAATACTGCTCAAACAGTTACAGTAACAGGTGTTGATGATGATATTGATGACGGAGACCAAACAGTAACTATAATTACATCGGATGCAGTAAGTAGTGATGCCAACTATAATAATATGGTTGTTGATGATGTTCAACTTATTAATATCGATAATGATACGGCAAAAGTATTATTATCAGCTATTAGTAATCATACATCGGAACTTGGTGTTGTTGCAACATTTACTGTTCAGTTACAAACAGAACCCGTAAATGATGTTACTGTAGTATTGGCATCAGATGATGAAAGTGAAGGAGTAATCGATATCTCAACATTAACGTTTACATCTTCAGATTGGAATACAGCACAAACAGTAACGGTTACGGGAATTGATGATAATATTAATGACGGAGACATAACTTATCATATTTATGTTGATACGGTTATTAGTGTTGATACAAATTATAACGGTATAACATGTGATACTGTTACTGTTGTAAACGATGACGATGGAACACCAGTTGCTGTTAATGATACAGGTGTTACCGATGAAGATGTAAGTATTAGTATTGATGTTTTAGCTAATGATTCAGGACTTGATAAAGGTGGAATATTAATAACAATAACTACTGAACCACAACATGGAACAGTTGTGGTGAATAGTGATAATACTGTTAGTTATCGTCCTGAAACCGATTATTACGGAACCGACAGCTATATTTATCAAATATGTAATGTTGATGATGAATGTGCATCAGCAGCAGTAGATATTACTATAAATCCGGTTAATGATTATATACCTTTGCCTGTTGATGATTCTCGTGCTACTTCAAGAAATCAAGCAGTAGATATTGATGTATTATTTAACGATAAAGGATTAAATGACGGAGGAATAGTATTAACAACAATATCAACACCGTCCCACGGAAGTGTTATCGTAAATTCGGATAATACAATAACATATACTCCAACTACCGATTATCTCGGATTTGATAGTTTTGATTATCAAGTTTGTGATAGAGATAATGATTGTGGTACTGCAACGGTAACAGTTAACGTAAAAGAACATAATTATGTTCCGATTGCTGTTGATGATTATGCTTCTACTACAGTAAATAAAGAAGTTGTGGTTAATGTATTGAGTAACGATAGAGACCTTAATGATGGCGTTAAAGATGTAAGTATTTATGTTGAACCAGTAAACGGAGCGGTAAAAGTAAATAATAACAATACAATTACGTATGTTCCGAATACGGATTTCATAGGTAACGATAGTTTAACGTATTATGTAACGGATAATGATGGAGATTATGGATTAGCTAAGGTTTATATTACTGTATCAGATAATACAAATCATATTCCGGTTGCAGTTGATGATAGTAGAGGAACATCTAAAAACACACCGGTTGTGGTAAATGTGCTTATTAATGATACTGGTCTTGAAGACGGAGGAATTGCAGTTACAACTTTAAGTGTACCTGTAAGTGGTTCTATTATTGTAAATGCAGATAATACAATAACATATACTCCAAATACCGATTATCTCGGAACAGATACCTTTAAATATAAAATAACTGATAAAGATGGAGATGCAGATAGTGCTTTGGTAACAATAACAGTAAAAGAGCATAATGTAAATCCTGTTGCAGTTAACGATAAGGCAACAACATATATGAATACCGGTGTTGTTGTAAACGTTTTAAATAACGATACAGGTCTCGAAGACGGATTAAAAGATGTGAAAATTTATGTTTCTCCGTTTAATGGAACTGCTGTTGTTAATGCCGATAATACGGTAACTTATACACCGGCTAATTGGTATCTCGGTGTTGACAGTTTGAGATATATTATAATTGATGTTGATGGTGATTATAGTATTGCAACATTAGTAATAGATGTGATTGAAAAACCGAATTTTATTCCTGTTGCAGTTGATGACGGTAGAGGAACAGTTGTAAATATTCCTGTAAATGTTGATGTATTGATTAATGATAAAGGCCTTGAAGATGGAGGTATAATCGTTTCTTCGGTAAGTAATCCGACAAACGGAAGTATTATTGTAAATGCAGACAATACAATAACATATACTCCAAACACCGATTATCTCGGTAACGATACATTTGAATATCGTGTTGCCGATAAAGATGGAGATGCCGATACTGCAACGGTAACCATTCATGTTAAACTCACAAATGATGTGCCTGTTGCAATTAATGATACAGCTAAAACATATATGTCAACACCTATAAGGGTAAATATTTTAAGTAACGATAAAGGATTATCTGATGGTGTTGATTCTGTATGGATTTATGCTCAGCCGCTTAACGGAAATGTAGTTGTAAATGCAGATAAAACAATTACTTATACACCGGCCAATTGGTATATCGGAATTGATAGTTTGAAATATCTTGTTCAAGATACTGATGGCGATTATGGTATTGCAACGGTTGTTATTTCTATTAATAATAAACCTAACAATATTCCTGTTGCTGTTGCCGATAGAAGAGCAACTGTGATAAATACACCTGTAAACGTAGATGTATTGATTAACGATACAGGACTTGAAGACGGAGGAATAACAGTATCATCGGTAAGTAATCCGGTTAATGGAAGTATTACGGTAAATGCAGATAATACAATAACATATACTCCAAATGCCGATTACCTCGGATACGATTCGTTTGAATACAGAGTTGAAGATATAAATGGCGATGCAGATACAGCCATGGTTACAATTAATGTAAAACTCACAAATGAAGTGCCTGTTGCCGTAAACGATACTGCTTCAACATTTATGGATACACCGATAACGGTAAATGTCCTTAATAACGATAGTAAGCTTGACGACGGAGTCGGAAGTGTTAAGATATTCAGTAATCCATTAAACGGAGCAGTTGTTGTTAATTCTGATAATACCATAACTTATACACCTGTAAATTGGTATCTTGGAGTTGACAGTTTGAAATATATGGTAGAGGATGTTGACGGAGATTATGATACTGCCACAGTAATAATTAATATTACTCAAAAACCTAATAGTATTCCTGATGCTATTGACGATAGAAGAGCAACAGCAATTAATACACCGGCAAATATCAATGTATTGATAAATGACCTTAATCTTGATGATGGAGGAATAGTGGTAACTGTTGAATTGCAGCCATTTAATGGAGCAGTAATTGTAAATCCGGATAATACGGTAATTTATACTCCAAATAATGGTTATCTCGGATACGATTCATTTAAATATAAAGTTACTGATATTGACGGAGATTCAGATACAGCAACGGTTACTGTTCATGTAAAACCGATTAATTACTTACCGTTGGCAGTAAATGATACTGTATCAACTTATATTAATACGGCAATAACAGTTAATTTACTTAAAAATGATAAAGGATTAGAAGATGGTCTTGAAAGTTTAACTGTTTATAATAATCCTGTAAACGGAACAGTAATTGTAAACAGTGATAATACTATTACATATACGCCGGCAAATTGGTATTTTGGAGTTGACAGTTTATCATATATGATAACCGATAACGATGGAGATTTATCAATAGCGTGGGTAATAATAAATATTGCAAAAAACAAGCCTAATCATATCCCTGTTGCAGTAGATGATGGACGCGGAACCGTAATAAACACACCTGTAAGAGTTGATGTATTGATAAATGATACGGGACTTGAAGATGGTGGATTACAATTATCGGTTACTCAGAATCCGGCTCACGGAACAATCTCAATAAATTCTGATAACACAATAAATTATACGCCTGAAAACGATTATCTCGGAAACGATATATTCTATTATCGTATAGCCGATGTTGATGATGATGCAGATACAGCTATGGTGACAATACACGTGAAACTTACCAATGATGTGCCTGTTGCTGAAAATGATACTGCCAATACCGAAATGAATACTGCTGTTACAGTAAACGTATTGGCTAACGACAGAGGCTTATCCGACGGAATAGGAGAGATGTTTATTTATAAACAACCTGCAAATGGAACTGTTGTTATAAATACAGATAATACTGTTACATATACACCATTTGATTGGTATTCGGGAAGCGATGATTTTGAATATATGATTACCGATGTTGACGGAGATTATAGTATCGCTAATGTTCACATTAATATAAGTCCTTATCATCAAAATAATATTCCTGTTGCCGAAGACGACAGACGTGCAACATCAATAAATACACCTGTAACCGTTGATGTATTATTTAACGACAAAGGACTTGAAGATGGAGGAATAATAATTACACCGATTATTACAAATAAATCGTCGGTAATTGTTAATTCTGATAATACAGTAACATTTACACCTGATAATAATTTCTTAGGTATTTATACTTTTGATTATCGAGTAGCAGATATTGATGGAGATGCCGATACAGCAAAAGTTACCATAAATGTAAAAGAAACAAATGAGGTGCCTGTAGCTGTTAACGATACTGTTGATACTTACGTAAATACACCGATTACAGTAAATGTTATAGCTAATGACAGAGGACTCGAAGATGGATTTGAATCAATGTCAATTCATTTGTATCCGGCAAACGGGTCTGTTGTAGTAAATGGTAACAATACTCTTACTTATACACCTGCAAATTGGTATGTGGGAGTTGATAGCCTTCAATATGTAATAACTGATGTTGACGGCGATTACGGAGTGGCAACATTAATTATACACATTTCGGAAAAACCGAATGAAATTCCTGTAGCAGTTGATGACCACAGAGCAACAGCAATTAATACTTCTGTTAATATAAATGTGTTGTTTAACGATAGCGGACTTGGAGACGGAGGTATTACTGTTGATATAGTTTCGAATCCTACAACAGGAAGTGTTATTGTAAATAATGATAATACAGTTACTTTTACACCTCAAACAGACTATCTCGGAGTAGTAACATTCAAATATGCAGTAACAGATAAAGACGGCGATTCGGATATGGCAACAGTAACAGTTAATGTTAAAGAAACAAATGCTATACCTGATGCCAAAGACGATTTTGTAAATACATATATGAATACTGCTGTTACAGTAAATGTATTGGCTAACGACGAAGGACTTGAAGATGGATTTGAAAGTATAGCAATATATATTCAACCTCTGTTCGGAACAGTTATTATTAACAATAATAATACCTTTACTTATACTCCGGCAAATTGGTATCTAGGTAACGATAGCTTACAATATGTAATTGTCGATACAGATGGAGATATAAGTGTTGCTACTGTGTATATTACTGTTTCGGAAAGACCGAATGCCATACCTGATGCAATTGATGACAGGCGAGCTACAGCAATTAATACTCCTGTTGTTGTTGATGTATTGTTTAACGATACAGGACTTGACGATGGTGGTATTGTTGTTGATGCAGAAGAAAATCCTGTTCACGGAAGTATAAATGTAAATCAAGATAATACGATAACTTATACTCCGGCAACAGATTATCTGGGATTTGATACATTTAAATATAAAGTCACAGATATTGACGGAGATTCGGATATTGCAACAGTAACAATAAATGTTAAAGAAACAAATTCGATTCCATATGCTGTTGACGATACAGCTGTAACATCAATAAATAAACCTGTATTGGTTAATATATTAGCAAATGATACGGCACTGATTGATGAACCTATAACTGTTTCAATAATTACAGAACCTGTAAATGGACAAGTAGAGGTGAATTATGATAATAGTATAACATATACACCTTTAGATTGGTATGTAGGCAGCGATGAACTTACATATGCCGTATTTGATGTTGATGGTGATTATTCGGTTGCAAAAGTATTAATAACTGTTCGTGAAGAGAATACAGCTCCTGTTGCCAACAAAGATTCTATACATATAACCAAAGGAGACGACTCTGTTTTAGGTAATATTGTAGCAAATGATACAGATGCCGACGGAGATAATGTTTATATAATAAATTTAGGAGGACAATTAGTTGATACGGTTAATTTAGTATCTGATTATGGAGTTCTTGATTGGCGTAGATATGGAACTGTAATTTTCCATTTGAATAACGATAATCAACAAGTAAAAGAACTTCAAACAGGAGATCAATTATCATTTGAATATGATTATATAATTAGCGATGGAGGAGAAGAAACATCAACTTCAACATTGAAAATTATTATAGAAGGAAAGGATGATATAATTATTAATGATCCACCTGTTGCTAATAATGACCAATTCACAATAACAGAAGGAGAAGAAGATGTTTCAGGTAATTTATTACTTAATGATACCGATCCTGATGAAGATCCTCTTATAGTAACACAAATAAATAATGCAACTGATACAACAACGATTGTAAGTGGTAATTACGGAAAGGTTGTTTGGAAAGCGGACGGACGCTTTAGATATATTCTTGATCAAACATCAAAAGAGGTGTTTAATCTTATCGAAGGACAAACTTTAGTTGATAATTTTACTTATCATATTTCAGATCCGAAAGGCGGAGTTGCCAATGCTAAATTTACTGTTACAATTGTAGGTATTAATAATAGTGATGATTTAATAGCAGTAAAAGCATTTTCACCAAACGGAGACGGAGTAAACGACTTTTTTGTAATTAAAAATATTGAGAAATATCCTGTTAATGAGTTGTTTGTTTATAACAGATGGGGAACGAAAGTTCACTATCAAAGAAGTTACAACAATACATGGGGAGGATTGGCAAGACAAAACGGAAAGCTGTTGCCTGTAGGAACATATTATTATGTGTTGATACTTAATAATAATAAAAAGAATATTATTAAAGGATATGTTTATATTAAATATTAATAAAAACGGCAATAAAAATTTAAATAAAGCATAGATTATCATGAAAAAAATAATTATAACAGCAACAATAATAATATCAGCAATAGTTGTTAATGCACAGCAAGACCCTATGTATACGCAGTATATGTATAATATTTCGACAGTAAATCCTGCTGCAGTAGGTATAAATAATAACATGTCGTTTATGACTGTTAATCGCTTTCAATGGACAGGTTTTGAGGGAGCACCGAAAACATATTCTTTATCAGGTGACATGCCATTGTCTAAGTATAATTCAGGAGTAGGATTTTCTTATGTTTATGATAAATTAGGACCCGAACGAACAAATAATCTTTATTTTAATTATGCTTATCATGTTCAATTGACAAAAGATATTAGATTGAGTATGGGATTAATAGCAGGATTTAAAGTATATTCTGCCGATTTAACCGACTTGGTTAATCAAGAAGAAGCTATTGATGAGCAGTTTAATAAGGATATTTACGGTGATTTTATGCCTAATTTCGGATTGGGTTTGTATGTTTATCGTCAGGATTTTTATTTTGGATTATCATCACCAAAATTTGTAAATCATAAATACGAAGGAACAAGCAATGCATCGGGAGGCGAAGAGAGACATATCTTTATTGTGGGAGG
This sequence comes from uncultured Bacteroidales bacterium, assembly GCA_964424425.1. Lineage (GTDB taxonomy): Bacteria > Bacteroidota > Bacteroidia > Bacteroidales > SZUA-534 > GH45. The sequence goes on from CAYRJP010000034.1 coordinate 10,795, forward strand.
ATACGAATTTCCTATTAATGAAGATATTAAATGTAAACCGTCTGCTGATGTAAAGTTTACAAAGGGTGGTTTGGCTTCTTTTGATATTACCGCAAATTTTGTATTCAGAGACCAAATTTGGGGTGGATTGGCTTACCGTTCGGGAGATGCTTTAAGTATTCTTGCCCAAATACAGATTAATGAGAATTTTAGGTTTGGATATGCTTATGATATTACATTGAGTCAAATCAGAAAAGCATCTTACGGTTCACATGAATTAATGTTAAGATACGAATTGACATCATTCAGAGGTAAAACAAAATCGTTTGACCGCTCAGAAGCAAAGCACAAAAGGAAAATCAATTGGAATATCTTTAATAGAAAGAAAATGAGGTAACTTTAATACAGAAAGAAAAGAAGCTGTCTGAATTATTTTCAGACAGCTTCTTTATTTATATAAATATTCTTTTAGTTTTCTTCAGGATGAGCAATAGCTTCAATAATTTTGGTTTCCAATTCAGCTGCTAGTTCAGGATTGTCCGAAAGAAGAGTTTTAACAGCTTCACGTCCTTGCCCCAATTTAGTATCGCCGTAGCTAAACCACGAACCTGCTTTTTTTATTACTCCATATTCTACGCCAAGGTCAATTATTTCACCTGTTTTTGAAATACCTTCTCCGTAAACAATATCAAATTCCGCTTTTCTAAACGGTGGAGCCATTTTGTTTTTAACAATCTTAACTCTTATACGATTACCTGTAACATCATCACTATCTTTAATTTGTCCGATTTTACGAATATCAATACGCACCGATGCATAAAATTTAAGAGCATTACCTCCGGTTGTTGTTTCGGGGTTGCCAAACATTACACCAATTTTTTCGCGTAATTGGTTAATAAAAATACAGCATGTATTTGTTTTATTAATGTTTGATGTTAGTTTTCTCAGTGCTTGTGACATTAATCGGGCTTGCAAACCCATTTTTGAGTCACCCATTTCGCCTTCAATTTCCGATTTGGGAGTTAAGGCTGCTACCGAGTCAATAACAATAATGTCAATAGCTCCTGAGCGAATAAGATGGTCGGTTATTTCAAGAGCTTGTTCGCCGTTATCGGGTTGTGAAACAAGCAAATTTTTAATATCAACGCCGAGTTTCTCTGCATAAAAACGGTCGAAAGCATTTTCGGCATCAATAAAAGCAGCTATGCCACCCGCTTTTTGGGCTTCGGCAATGGCATGAATGGCAAGAGTGGTTTTTCCCGAAGATTCAGGACCGTAAATTTCAATTATTCGCCCTTTGGGAAATCCGCCTATACCAAGTGCTAAATCAATACCAAGTGAACCGGTGCTTATGGTTGGAACCTCAACAACAGCTTCATCGCCCATTTTCATAATGGCTCCTTTACCGAAGTTCTTTTCTATTTTATCTATCGTAAGTTGTAATGCTTTTAATTTTTCTTTGTTTGCATCTTTTGTCTCTTTGCTCATAATTAGTTAGTTACAAATTGTTTTTATCTGTTTTATGTTTTGTAAATATACGCAAATATGTATAATAATTGGTGTTGATTTGTTCTGTTTTTATTAACTATTTTTTGTAATAATTAATATTTAGTAATATTGCAAAAACAACAAAGCGATGTTAATATATTTTTTGGGTTATATAGGAGCTGGTAAAAGTAAATGGGGCAGGAGAGTTGCCGATAAGTTGAATTATAATTTTGTTGATACGCGAGAAATGATGATACAAAAATCGGGCTTGTCGTTTTACGAGCTTTTGCAAAATCGTGAACAGTATATACGACTAGAGCAACAGGCTTTACGTGAAGTGTCGCGAATGCAAAATACTGTGATTGCAGTTAGCGAGATGTTGCCGTGTAGAGCCGATAATATGGGTGTGATGAATGGCACGGGGATTACCTTTTATTTGCGTGCCGGAGCAGGTTGTATAATGATGCGAATAAGTAAAAAACTACATGAAATACCTATGCTTAAAGGTATTGATAATGATTTTATTCCCGATTTTATAAAAATGGAATTATCAAATAGAACTCCTCATTACGAAAAAGCAAAAATAAATGAGTTGGAACGCGAACTTAATATTGATAAGGTAATGTCGCTTATAACTCCTTATTTAAACAATCATTAACAGCATCCTTAACAATAATCCGATGGTCGAAAGCCAATTCGGGAAGTTTTTTAATATTAAACCATTTTGCTTCTTTAGCATCGTCACCCGCATTTGCGACAGGTGTTTCACCTTCGATTATTGCTGTGTAAACAACACTTATTGTATGTCCGCGAGGGTCACGCCCCGGGTCACCGTAAGCAAAAAATTGAGACAAGTCAAAAATCCTTAATCCTGTTTCTTCTTCAAGCTCTCGTTGTGCAGCATGAATAAGAGGTTCGTATTCATCAACAAACCCGCCCGGAAGTGCCCATTTATCTTTAAAAGGTTCGTTTTTTCGTTTTATCAAAAGAATAAAAACACCGTTATCTTTTTTGTTAAACACCACAATATCGGTGGTTACCATTGGGCGAGGATATTCGTATTTATACATAATTTTTGTTTGTTTACAAAATTCTTTTTATAACTCTTAATCGGTGCGAATAACTGTTGGTATTTTTATTGTAAATTCCTTGATGGTCAATATGGTCAATTCGCACACATCCCGATGCGTGAATAATCTCTTTATTATTTAAAATAATTCCCACGTGAATAATATTTCCTTCATCGTTGTCGAAAAAAGCAAGGTCGCCCGATAGTGCTTCGGAAATAAAATCTACGGAAGTGCCAATATTAACTTGCTGCGAAGCATCGCGAGGTAATGAAATACCCACCGTTTTAAAAACAACTTGCGTAAAACCCGAACAATCGATGCCGAGAATTGTTTTTCCGCCCCACAGATAAGGAGCATTTTCAAATTGCCTTGCTATTTGTATTATATCAATATTATTTTCCTTATCGGAAGAATAATCTTCACATTGAAAATTATATTTATCAATGGTAAAATCTCCTTTATTGTTAACAAACGGTAAATGACTGCCTGCAACCAAAGGCTGAGTTTTGTTTGTGGTAATGTTTTTTATCTGTGAAAGAACTTTTTGATGCACAATTTTATCACTGCCGGCTATTTTATTATAGTAATCTTCGGTTATTTCATAAATTAGTTTTCTGTCAATCCAGCCCTGATAATTATCGGATTCAATGGTGATATTTGCCCATTTTTCCGTAATTTCATTTACACAAAAAAGTTCACCGAACAGTATTTGAGTTGACATTTCCGAAGTCTCCGAAGGTTCGGTTCTTACGGGAATTAAAGTATAAAGGCAGATGCAGTATTTTTTCACATTTATAAATTTTAATAAAAAAGGTTATTCTCAATGTTTAAACAAATGTAAGATAAATATTATTTTTTTCATTGAATAATAAATGAATAGAATTAAATTAGCATTTTAAAGATTATCGAATATAAAGAAATCATGTATGAAACATCCATGATAATTATATTTAACACGCATAAGCATAATTATTGTATAAATGCTAAATTTAAAGTGTAAATTATCAGACAGGATGTTCCATCTGACAACTAAAAAATAAAAATTAATCAGATGAAATCAAACAGAGAGAGATGGCTAAAAGGTAAAAAGCACTATTATGTATTGTTTTTATTTGTTGTGGCTGCAATTTTAGCGGTTTATTTGATGCCGTCGCACGGAAAATTCAAATATGAATACCAAAAGGGAACTCCGTGGCAGCACGAATCTTTAATAGCATCGTTTGATTTTGCAATACGAAAGTCCGACAAAGAATTAAAGCGGGAACGCGATAGTGTATTGAAAAATGTAAAACCGTATTTTGTTTATAATACCGAAGTTGAAGAAGAACAAATTAATAAATTCTCAAAAGAGTATGATTTACGATTTAAAGACGCATCGGTATTAACCAAAAAATTATATCCTGAAATTACAATTCCCGATTCGGCTTACAATTTTTGTAAAAATCTTTCGGTATCTATTCTTAAATTTATTTACGATAAAGGAGTAATTGATTACACAGAGGAAAATGATAATATTTATAAAAGTAATTCTTTGGTTATTGTTAAAAATAACATTGCCGAGCCGCGAAATATCGACGATGTTTTTACCCCTAAAATTGCTTATGGTTATATTAACAATCGTTTAAAAAAAGATTATCCCGAAAAACTTTGGCTTTTAACTCTGTTTGATAATCTTAAAATATATGATTTTGTTGTTCAGAATTTGAGTTACGATGACGAAACTACCAAAAGAATTTCGGACGATTTGCTTAATAATATTCCTACTACGCGGGGAATGGTGCAGGCAGGCGAAAGAATTATTGCCCGCGGTGAAGTTGTCAGCAACGAAAAATTCAGAATTCTTGAATCGTTGCGAAAAGAGTATCAAGGAATTTTAGGCTCAAACGAACAGATAATATGGTTGTATGTAGGACATGCTGTTATTGTATTATTGCTGTATGGTTTGTTGTTTGTGTTTTTATTACACTTTCGTAAAGAAGTTTTAGATAGCAGCCGAAAAACAATATTCATACTGTTGATGATACTGATGATGGTAGCTACTGCAAGTATGGTTGTAAGGTTTACTGCATTTAATATTTATCTTGTGCCGTTTGTTGCCTTACCCATAATTGTATATGCATTTTACGATGCCCGAATGGCTCTTTATCTACACGTGATAACTATCTTACTTACAGGATTTTTAGCTCCAAATGCTTTTGAGTTTGTTTTTTTGCAGTTTGTGGCGGGAGCTGTATCAATATTCAGTGTATCAAAAATATACAGACGAGGTCAGCTGTTTGTTTCCGTCGGACTGATAATTTTGTCGTATATAGTGGCATATTCGGCAATAGGGCTTATTCAAGAGGGAATGATAACGCAAGTAAATTACAAAACATTTTTATGGTTTGGCGGAAACGGTTTGTTATTGTTGGCAAGTTATCCGTTGATATTTTTGTTTGAAAAAATATTCGGCTTTCTTTCGGATGCCACACTATTGGAGTTGTCCGATACCAATAACCCTATACTTAGAGAGTTGGCAGAGAAAGCTCCCGGAACATTTCAGCACGTTATTCAGGTATCGAATTTGGCAGAGGAGGCAATCAGACGAATAGGCGGAAATACCCTGTTAATGCGTGTGGGTGCATTGTATCACGATATTGGGAAAATAGGAGCTCCGGGCTTTTTTATCGAAAATCAGATAGGTAAAAATCCGCACGAAGATTTAGATTACGAAAAAAGTGCATCGGTTATTGTTGAGCACGTAAACTACGGAGTGGAGTTGGCAAAAAAATACAATCTTCCTAAGCC